>JAKSQA010000054.1 GCA_024404335.1 Mailhella sp. | reverse complement strand
GAGGAGCCCGAAGCCCTCCGCGGCCCTGACCGCGACCTGCGGCTTCGCCTGGGAGATGAACGACCGGCTCGAATCATCATATCCTCTATGAAGGGCCATGCCCGAGCATCCCGTAAGAACCATGAGCGCCGCAGCCGCAGCGCATGCGAATATGCCTTTCATACCGGAGAACCTCCGCCTTGTTTTTAAGGTAGCGGGAATTCCCGCCGTTCAAGGCATATCCCCTCCGTTCCGCCTTGGCAACAGCATCTTCCCTGCTTCTTGGAGATCGTCTTTCCGGCGGTCTTCATGTGCGGCGCACCTTGCACGCCCGGCCCGCGCGTGGCAGACTCCGCATGTCCGGCGCACCGGACGAACGGAGTTTGCCCATGAAAACAGCCATCGCCGTCAGCGGCGGGACGGACAGCCTTTTCGCCCTGCTCTCACTCCTTGAAGAAGGCCACGACGTCACCGCCGTCCACGCCCGCTTCATCCCCTCTCCTCCGGGTGGCTCGCCTGTCCCCGCCCTTGAGGAGCTCTGCGCCCGGCTCGGCGTGCGGTTCCGCGTGGCCGACCTGACGGAGGATTTCCGCACCCATGTCATGACACCCTTCGCCGAAGAGCATGCGCGCTGCCGCACCCCCAATCCGTGCGCGCTCTGCAACAGGGCCATGAAGTTCGGCAGGCTCCTCGACTTCTCCCTGCAGGACTGCGACGTCTACGCCACCGGGCACTACGCCTCCATGGACGAACACCCTCTGTATGGAAGGACGCTGCACACGGGTGCCGACGGCTCCAAGGACCAGAGCTACTTCCTCGCCCTCGTGCCCATCGAGCGCCTGCGGCGCTGCGTATTCCCCCTTGCCGCCCGCACGAAGACGGCGATACGCGCATGGCTTGCCGAGCGCGGCCACACGCCCCCCCTGCCTTCTGAAAGCCAGGAGATATGCTTCATCCCCGGCGACGACCACTGCGCGTGGCTGCTCGAACGGCAGCAGGAGGGCCTCATCACACTCCCCGGCCCGGGCCCGGCCGTGCTTTCGGCTCCCGGAGAAGAGGAAGGCCGCATCATCGCCCGGCACCAGGGCCTCTGGCGGTACACCGAAGGCCAGCGCCGCGGCCTCGGCATCCCCTGGAAGGAGCCTCTCTACGCCCTGCGGCGCGACGCGGCCTCCAACACGCTCTCCGTGGGGCCGAAAGAAATGCTCGCCACTGCGGAATGCACCGCCTCACAGGCCAATCTCATGGTACCCCCGGACCTGTGGCCGGATAGGCTGCTCGTGCGCATACGCTACAGGCAGAAGCCCGTGCCGGCCGCCGTCACCGCCCGGGACGGAAGGCTCCTCATCCGCTTCGGGACACCGCAGCTCCCCCCGGCCCCGGGACAGATCGCGGCCGTCTACGACGAGGACGGCTTCGTCCTCGCGGGCGGCATCCTCGACTGACATCCCTGCGGACGCCGGGGCCTGCCGATGCCTGGGGCATAGCGCTACTCATCGCCGGATAAGCGCCGTCCATAGGGGATTCATCCCGAGGGGGAGCGCACCACCGCATCCCCGGGAGGCATCCCGCGGAGCGCATACCTGCCTTGTTCCGTCAAATAATCCCGGCGCACGGCTTGATTCCGCCGCGATGTGCGGCTATCATGGCTTATTGCCGACTTTTCCGGCCGGAGGCAGACGACGGGGATCTGCCGTTCTGAATCCGGCCGCGCCCGCCTCACATTCCCCGACAAGGATCTCCCATGATCGGTATCTCCAAGCTCTACTGCGGCCAGGTCGAACCTTCCGATGCACTTCGCTACGGCCGCCATTCCGGAAAGCTTCCCTCCCATCTCCTGCAGTTCTCCGCCGACAAGAAGCCCGTCGTCGTCTGGAACATGACCCAGCGCTGCAATCTCAAGTGCGCGCACTGCTATGCCCAGGCCGTGACCGACAAGGGCGTCGATCCCATCAATACCGAAAAGGCCAAGACCATGATCGAGGACCTCGCCGCCTACGGCGCCCCCGTCATGCTCTTCTCCGGCGGCGAGCCCACCATCCGCGAGGACATGCCCGAACTCGCCAAGTACGCCACCGACCACGGCATGCGCGCCGTCATCTCCACCAACGGCACACTCATCGACCGCCGCATGGCCAAGCTCCTCAAGGAAGTCGGCCTTTCGTACGTCGGCGTCAGCCTCGACGGCGGCGAAGAGGTCCACGACCACTTCCGCGGCGTGAAAGGCTCCTTCCGCCGTGCCCTCGAAGGCCTCGACTACTGCCGCGAGGAAGGCATCAAGGTCGGCCTGCGCTTCACCATCAACAAGCGCAACGCCGTCGAAGTGCCCAAGATCTTCGACATCCTGCGCGACCGCGACATCCCGCGCGTATGCTTCTACCACCTCGTGTACTCCGGCCGCGGCACCGAGCTCATCAATGAGGACCTGAACCATCAGGAGACCCGCGCCATCGTCGACCTCATCATGGACAAGACCCGCGAGAGCTTCGACGCCGGCAAGCCCAAGGAAGTCCTCACCGTCGACAACCATGCCGACGGCCCCTACGTCTGGATGCGCCTGCTCCGCGAGGATCCCAAGCGCGCCGAGGAGGTCTTCGAGCTCCTGCAGTTCAACGAGGGCAACAGCTCCGGCCGCGGCATCGGCTGCATCTCCTGGAACGGCGATGTCAGCGCCGACCAGTTCTGGCGCCACCATGTCTTCGGAAACGTCCTCGAACGCCCCTTCTCCCAAATCTGGGACGATCCGAACATCGAGCTCCTCCACAAGCTCAAGGACAAGAAGCCCCATGTGAAGGGCCGCTGCGCGAAGTGCCGCTTCCTCAACATCTGCGGCGGCAACTTCCGCTCCCGCGCCGAGGCCTACTACGGCGACGAATGGGCGCAGGACCCGGCATGCTACCTCACCGATGAGGAAATCGGCATTAAGTAGCCCCGTGCCACAGCATATCGAAGCGAGGGAAGGACACGTCCTTCCCTCGCTTTTTCATGGTGTGCGGTCTCTGAAGCGGCGTCCGCCCCGCCGTCGGCGGATCCTTCCCCGGTCGTCACCGGAAGCGCTGCTTCCCAAGGCACTCACGCCGTGCCACTCCCTCACCGGGCCCATGCCCACCTCGGAAAATGCTCGACAATCCTTCAGATTAACGTGAAAAGCAGTCTTCCCGGCTGCGTCACGGACGCCGGCGCCCCTGCCCGCCCGAAAATACCGGCAGCCTTCCCCGCGAAACGAACAGGCACACGGCCATGATGATATCCCTACTTCTCGGCAAGCAGATCGCCGCCATGCTGCTCATGGTGTTCATGGGCTTCCTTGTCGTCCGGCTCAGGCTGCTGTCCGCGCAGGACAGCCGCATCCTCTCCGCCCTCACGCTCTACCTGATCGGCCCGTGCATGATCATCGACGCATTCCAGATCGACTGCACGCCGGAGAAGCTTCAGGCCCTGCTGCTCTCCATCGGGGCCGGCGCCTTCGTCCAGATCCTCTGCCTGGGCTTCGACGCCCTCGCCAGGCGCCCGCTCAGGCTCGACGCCGTGGAGCGCACATCCTCCATCTACACGAACAGCGGCAACCTGATCATCCCCGTCGTCGCCTATGTGCTGGGCCCGGAATGGGTCCTCTACACCTGCGGCTACATGATGTTCCAGGTAGTGCTCTTCTGGACGCACTGCGTCAGCGTGCTGCGGGGCGGCAGCGGATTCGACATCCGCAAGATCCTCCTCAACATCAACGTGCTCTGCATATTCGGGGGGCTGATCCTCTTCGTCACCGGCATCCGGCTTCCGGAGGTCGCCTCCATCGCCGTCCGCTCCGTGGGCCTCATGATCGGCCCGGTGAGCATGATCGTCACGGGCATGCTCATCGGCTCCATGGACTTCAGCCGCCTCCTCGCCTACCGCAAGCTGCCTGCCGTCGTCCTGCTGCGGCTTGTCATCTATCCGCTCCTCACCCTCTGCGCGCTCTGGGCCTCAGGCCTGCAGGGGCTGGTGGAAAACGGCGAGCGCATACTCCTCATCGTGTTCCTCGCCGCCGCCGCGCCGAGCGCATCCACGGTGACGCAGATGGCCCACCTGTACGGAAACAACGGCGAATACGCGAGCCTCATCGCCGTCGTCAGCACGCTGCTGTGCGTCATCACCATGCCCGCCCTCGTATGGCTCTTCCAGCTGGCCATAGGATGACAGCCCACTGCGCCTGCCGCCTGAGCCCCATTCCCCGGGCGGCTTGTCAAACGACCGCCGCGGACTTATGATGTCCGAAGGCTCCATCGAAGCCTTCCCGCCGCCAGGGGCAGGGCCGCCGGTTCGATTCCGCCAGAGGCGGGACTGCCGCCAGGCATCGTTCCGGCCCTCCGCCGCCCAGGAAGCGGGCACCCCATGCCGACCCATCCTTATACAAGGAAAAGAAAATGACCGATCTCCAGTTCCACCGCGGCCGCCGTCTCCGCCGCACCCCCGCCATCCGTGAAATGGTCCGCGAAACGACCGTTGCCGCCGCCGACCTCATCATGCCCTATTTCGTCGTCGACACCCCCGACGCATCCTTCCGTCAGGAAATCGGTTCCATGCCGGGGCAGTTCCAGCTTTCCCTTCAGGAGCTTGAGAAGGAGATCGGCGCCGCCATCGCGAACGGCCTCCGCTCCGTCCTCCTCTTCGGCATCCCGGCCGCCAAGGACCCGCTCGGCCACGGCGCCTATGACGACGAAGGCATCGTCCAGCGCGCCACCCGCATGATCAAGAAGAACTGGCCCGACCTCGTCGTCATCACCGACCTCTGCCTCTGCGAATACACCTCACACGGCCACTGCGGCATCATCGCCGACGGCGACTGCACCGGCCATGTGCTCAACGACCAGACCCTCGACCTCCTTGCGAAGACCGCCGTCTCCCAGGCGAAGGCCGGCGCCGACATCATCGCCCCCTCGGACATGATGGACGGCCGCGTGCTCGCCCTCCGCACCGCGCTCGACAAGGCCGGCTTCGAGGAGATCCCAATCATGTCCTACGCCGTGAAGTACGCCTCCGCCTACTACGGGCCCTTCCGCGATGCCGCCGACTCCGCCCCGCACTTCGGCGACCGCCGCACCTACCAGATGGACCCCGCCAACGTGCAGGAGGCCCTGCGTGAGATGGATGCCGACATCCAGGAAGGCGCCGACCTCTTCATCGTGAAGCCCGCCGGCCCCTACCAGGACGTCATCCGCCTCATGCACGACACCTTCGACGTGCCGCTCGTCGCCTACCAGGTCAGCGGCGAATACTCGCTCATCTGCGCCGCCGCCCAGAACGGCTGGATCGACCGGAAGAACGTCATGCTCGAAGCCCTCACCGGCATCAAGCGCTCCGGCGCGAAGATGATCATCACCTATTTCGCCGCCGAGCTCCTGCGCGAAGGCTGGGTGCGCTGATGGGCGGCCATCCCGAAGCATCCCTCGGCGCCTTCCATCCCGGCGGCCACCCCATGGGGCGCGATACGGCATCCATGCCCGCAGGGCACCCGGGCGGCCATCCGGGAGCGTCCCGCTTCCTTCCCGACGGCTCCCCGAAGTGCCGTCTCATAGCCTGGGAAGTCACGCGCTCCTGCAACCTCGCCTGCAAGCACTGCCGCGCCGAGGCGCACCCCGATCCCTATCCGGGAGAGCTCTCCACGGCTGAGGCGAAGGCGCTCATCGACACCTTCCCCGAGGTAGGAAACCCCATCATCATCTTCACCGGCGGCGACCCCATGATGCGCCCCGATGTCTACGAACTTGCCGACTACGCCCGCGGCAAGGGGCTCCGCTGCGTGATGTCGCCCAACGGCACCCTCATCACGCCCGAAGCCGCCCGCAGGATCCGCGAGGCGGGCTTCCAGCGCTGCTCCATCTCCATCGACGGAGCCGACGCCGCCAGCCATGACGCATTCCGCGGCGTGCCCGGGGCCTTCGACGCCTCCATGCGGGGCATCGAATACCTCAAGGCCGAAGGCGTGGAGTTCCAGATCAACACCACCGTGACCAAGAGCAACCTCCACTCGTTCAAAGAGATATTCAAGCTCTGCGAGCGCATCGGCGCCAAGGCCTGGCACATCTTCCTGCTCGTGCCCATGGGCCGCGCCGCCTCCATCCAGGAGGAGGTCATCACCGCCGAGGAATACGAGGAAGTGCTGCACTGGTTCTACGACTTCCGCAAGACGACCTCCATGCACCTCAAGGCCACCTGCGCCCCGCACTACTACCGCATCATGCGCCAGCGCGCCCATGATGAGGGCATCACCGTCGACATGGAGAACTTCGGCATGGACGCCATGACCCGCGGCTGCCTCGGCGGCACGGGCTTCTGCTTCATCAGCCACACCGGCCAGCTCCAGCCCTGCGGATACCTCACCATCGACTGCGGCAACGTGAGGGACACCCCCTTCCCCGAACTGTGGAAGAAGACCCCCTGGTTCCTCAAGTTCCGCAGCCAGGAGGAATAGAAGGGCAAATGCGGCGTCTGCGAATCCCACAAGGTCTGCGGCGGCTGCCGCGCCTGCGCCTACAGCATGACCGACGACCCCATGGCACAGGAGCCTCGGTGCCTGTACCAGCCGAAAAGGAAGCAGGCATGAGCACCCATGCTCCAGCACAGGCATCGGAACTCGATGCCACGGACAAGGCCCTTCTCGACATCATCCAGACGGCCTTCCCCCTCGATCCCCGGCCGTACCGCGTCCTCGGCGAAGCGCTCGGCATCGCGGAGGAGGAGGCGCTCGCACGCGTGAAATCGCTTAAGGAACGCCGCGTCATCCGGCGCATGGGGGCGAACTTCCAGTCGGCAAAGCTCGGCTACCGCTCCA
>JAKSQA010000053.1 GCA_024404335.1 Mailhella sp. | reverse complement strand
CCCTTTTATAAACGATATTGATAATCATTATTGACAAGAAGTGTTCCATGTGAGATTCTGCATCCAACGACAAACCGCCTCAGGGCAAAAAGGAAACGACCATGCAGTACAGCTCCATCGAACAGCTCAGATCCTTCAGCGCACTTCCCGTGGAATGGAACCTCGACCCCGCCGACGCCGTGACGCTCTACCTCGAGTGGGGCAACAACGACTGGCATGCCGAGCACGCTCCCGTACGATCCAAAGACGACTTCTCGCACTACTTCGTCCTCGACAAGTGGACCGATGAGCCGACCCTCCGCCTTGTCATGCGCAACTCCGAAGCGACGGAGGACCTCTGGGTCCATCCCGTACCCGCAGAGCTCCGCGACGACCTCGCCAGCGAGTTCGGCACGCTCAAGGGCGTATTCATGCCCTCCCCCCGCATGAAGGAATGGCTCCGCAGCGCCCTCTATGCTGCCTGACCGGCGGCGCACCGCGCATCAGAGCCCGGCATCGTCTGACGCATGGGCGCAGGGCGCATCCGTACGGGAGATAAGGCCTCTTCCTCTTGCCTATACGGCAAAGCTGTGTTAATTTACCGTGCTTGCAGTACATATACCGCATTCCGCGAGAGTGGCGAAATTGGCATACGCACTGGACTTAGGATCCAGCGGAGCAATCCATGAGAGTTCAACCCTCTTCTCTCGCACCAAAACAGCAATCATGCCCGCACTGAAATGATGCGGGTTATTTCAAGGAGTTACACAGCCATGGCCTACAGCATCGAAGTAGTTTCCTCCATCTCCCGCAAGATCAGCGTCACCGTTCCCGCCGAAGAGGTCAACGCCGCCCTCAACGCCGAAGCCCGCAAGGTCGGCGCCAGCGTCGCTCTTCCCGGCTTCCGCAAGGGCAAGGCTCCTCTCTCCACCATCATCAAGAACTTCAGGGGCGACGTCTACTCCCGCGGCGCCGAGGCCCTCATCGACGTCAACGTCCAGAAGGCCCTCGAGGCCGAGAACCTCCGTCCCGTCTCCCAGCCCAAGCTCGAGGCCGACGAGGGCATCGACTTCAACACCGACTTCTCCTTCAGCGTCACCTTCGAGATCCTTCCCGAAGTGAAGCTTCCTGAAGACCTCGCCGCCCTCACCGTCGAGATGCCCTCCACCGAGCCCACCGACGAGGACGTCGCCGCCCTTGCCGAGAACATCCGCAAGAGCATGGCCACCCTTGAGGAGCTCACCGAAGCCCGCCTTCCCCAGAACGGCGACGTCGTCAACATCAATGTCGACGGCGACATCGAGGGCAAGCCCGTTCCCGGCATGAAGATCGAGGACTACAGCATCCAGCTCGCCGATCCCCAGGGTGACAAGGAGCTCTCCGAGCTCGACAAGATCATCCGCGGCCTCCGCCCCGGCGAAGAGGGCACCGGCGCCATGACCTTCCCCGAAGACCATCCCGAGGAGCAGCTCCGCGGCAAGACCGTCGACCTCCGCGTCAAGCTGAACAAGATCAGCCGCCAGGTCCTCCCCGAGCTCGATGAGGAATTCGCCGCCAAGGTCGGCTTCGGCAATCTCGAAGCCCTCAACAAGATGATCCGCGAGCAGGCCGGCCGCAACAAGGCCCAGGCCGCCCGCGCCCAGGCCGAGCGCAAGCTCCTCGACAGCGTGCTCGAAGGCCAGGAATTCGACATCCCCGAAGTCATCCTCAATGAGCAGCGCGCCTCCCAGGAAGCCGAGGTCCGCGGCTACCTCGAGCAGCAGGGCATGACCCCCGAAGCCATCGACGAGAGCATCGCCAACATGGCCGACGACCTCGCCGCCCAGGCCAAGGGCCGCGCCCGCGACTTCGTCGTCCTCACCAGCCTCGCCGTCCGCGAGAAGCTCGAAGTCACCGAACAGGAGCTCGACATGCAGATCATGCAGCTCGCCAGCCAGTACAAGGAAGACTTCAAGAAGCTCCGCGACACCGTCATCCAGAACGGCTACGTCAACGTCATGCGCAACAGCATCCTCACCGGGAAGGCCATGGCCATGATGTTCGACAAGGCCCAGAAGACCGCTCCCGCCGCGGAATAACCGCAACGCACGGATTGCGCGTTCCCCGGTGCCCGGCACCGGGGAACGCATTGTTTAAGGAGATTATCTTGACCATACCTTTCGTCATCGAGTCGTCAGGCCGCGGCGAACGCTCCTACGACATCTACTCCAGGCTACTCAAGGACCGCATCGTCCTCCTCTGCAGTGAGGTGAACGACGCCACCGCATCCCTGATCTGTGCCCAGCTCCTCTTCCTCGAATCCCAGGATCCCGAAAAGGAGATCAGCCTGTACATCAACAGCCCCGGCGGCTCCGTGACCGCAGGCATGGCCATATACGACACCATGCAGTTCATCGCCCCGCCCGTCGCCACGCTGTGCATCGGCCAGGCCGCCAGCATGGGCGCGTTCCTGCTTGCCGGCGGCGCCAAGGGCATGCGCTACTCCCTCCCGAACAGCCGCATCATGATCCACCAGCCCTCCTCCGGCTGCCAGGGCCAGATCACGGACATGGACATCCACGTCCGCGAAGGCCAGCGGCTGAAGAAGAACCTCAACCGCATCCTCGCCGAGAACACCGGCAGCACCCTTGCGAAGATCGCCGCCGCCACCGAGCGTGACAACTTCATGTCGCCCGAGGAGGCGCTGAAGTTCGGCCTCATCGACAGGATCCTCACTTCCCGCAGCGATGCGGCCCTCCCCGCAGGAAACTGACCATGAACGAAAAAGATCTCCGCTGCTCCTTCTGCGGCAAGAGCTCCGGCGAGGCGAAGCACTTCATCACCCAGGGCGACGTCTGCATCTGCGACGCATGCGTCGCCGCCTGCGGCGAGATCATCGCCGAGCAGGAGCAGCAGGACGCCCCCGAGATTCCCGAAGGCCTCCTCACGCCCCAGCAGATCAAGGAGCGCCTCGATGACTACGTCATCGGGCAGGAACGTGCGAAGAAGATCCTCTCCGTCGCCGTACACAACCACTACAAGCGCGTCTTCCATGCGGGCGCCATCGAGGGCGTGGAGCTCGAGAAGAGCAACATCCTCCTCCTCGGCCCCTCCGGCAGCGGCAAGACGCTCCTTGCCCGCACGCTGGCCCGCGTGCTCAAGGTCCCCTTCGCCATCGCCGACGCCACGACCCTGACGGAAGCCGGCTATGTGGGCGAAGACGTCGAGAACATCCTCGTCCAGCTTCTGCAGAATGCCGACTACGACCTTGACGCCGCATGCAGGGGCATTATCTACATCGACGAGATCGACAAGATCTCCCGCAAGGCCGACGGCCCCTCCATCACCCGCGACGTATCGGGCGAAGGCGTGCAGCAGGCCCTGCTCAAGATCATCGAAGGCACCGTCGCAAGCGTTCCGCCCAAGGGCGGCCGCAAGCACCCGCAGCAGGAATTCATCAGGATGGACACGTCCAACATCCTGTTCATCGTGGGCGGCGCGTTCATCGGCCTCGAGAAGCTCGTCGAATCCCGCAGCCGCGGCACGAGCATGGGCTTCGGCGCCCGCATCGAGAAGAAGACCGAGCAGAAGCTCGGCGAGCTTCTCGACAAGGTCGTCCCCTCCGATCTCGTCCAGTTCGGCCTCATCCCCGAATTCATCGGCCGCATCCCCGTCATCACCCATGTCGAGGAGCTTGACGTCGACGACCTGCGGCGCGTCATGCAGGAGCCGAAGAACGCCCTGGTCAAGCAGTACCAGAAGCTCTTCGAACTCGACGGCGTGGCCCTCAGCTTCGAGGAGGAGGCCCTCCGCGCCGTCGCCGCGAAGCCGCTTGGGAACCAGACCGGCGCGCGCGGCCTCCGCAACGTCCCTGAGGACGAGCTGCCCGCCATGGAAGGCGTGACGGGCTGCACCATCACCCGCGGCGTCATCGAAGGCACCGAGTCCCCCGTGCTGACCCGCGCATAAGCCATTCCCCGCGTGCCTCGCGCACGCGGGCAACTTTCTCACCGCAGCCTCCGCTGCCCCGTTCCCCAGAGGTATCCCATGGCCGAATTCGCTCCGCTGGAACTGCCCGTCATCACACTCCGGGAAGCAGTCATGTTCCCCCGCGCCGTCATGACATTCCCCGTAGGCAGGCAGGCCTCCGTCAATGCCATCAGCAGTGCGACCTCCGAATACGCGGGCAGCATCTTCCTCGTCACACAGAAGGACTCCGCTGCGGAACGCCCCCTCCCCGGCGACCTCTACCCCATAGGCGTCGTATGCCGCATCCACAAGGCGGAACGCGCCCAGGACGGCACCATACGCCTCCTCTGCGAAGGCCTGTACCGCGCCTCCTGGCTGGAGCTCAACGCGACCCCCCCTTCGGGGACCGCTCCTTCCCCAGGCTCAGGACCGTACGCCTCGAGGAATCCTCCACGGACGATCCCGAGCTCCCTGCCGTCATCGAGGCCGTGCATGACGCGCTCCTCGAGCACGGCCGCAAAGAGCACCGCATCCCGCAGGAGCAGCTCACGGCATTCTCCCGCATCACCGAGCCCGGCGAGCTCTCCGACGCCGTCGCCCCCGCCCTCAAGACGGGATACCCCGAAAAGCAGGCGCTCCTCGAGATGCTCGACAAGGGCGCCAGGCTCCGCAGGGTCTACGAACTCCTGGGCGGCGAGATCGTCGCCTCCTCCCTGGACAAGGCCGTCAAGAAGCGCGTCAAGGACCAGATGGAGCAGAACCAGAAGGAGTACTACCTCACCGAGCAGATCAAGGCCATCCACAAGGAGCTCGGGCACAACGACATCCAGGCTGAGCTCAGCGAGCTCGAGGAAAAGCTCAAGACCAAGAACATGCCCGACGACGCCCGGGAGAAGGCCATCCGCGAAGTCCACAAGATGCAGCAGATGCAGCCCGCCACCTCGGAATACGTCGTGGCGAGGAACTACGTCGACTGGATCATCGACCTCCCCTGGAACGAGCTGAAGAAGATCGACATCGACCTCGACAGGGCGCGCCGGGAACTCGACGGCCAGCACTACGGTCTCGAGACCGTCAAGACGAGGGTGCTCGAATACCTTGCCGTGCAGAAGCTCTCCGGAGGCCTGCGCGGCCCCATCCTCTGCCTCGTCGGACCTCCCGGCGTAGGCAAGACCTCGCTGGCCCGCTCCATAGCCGACGCCACGGGGCGCGACTTCGTCCGCATATCCCTGGGCGGCGTGCGCGACGAGGCCGAGATCCGCGGCCACAGGCGCACCTACATCGGCGCCCTGCCCGGCAAGATCATCATGGCCCTCAAGCGTTCGGGCTCCAACAACCCGCTCTTCTGCCTCGACGAGATCGACAAGATGACCGTCGATTTCCGGGGCGACCCCGCCTCGGCCCTCCTCGAGGTGCTCGACCCCGAGCAGAACAGGGCATTCAACGACCATTACCTCGACATGGACTACGACCTGTCGCAGGTGTTCTTCATCACGACGGCGAACGACCGCCAGGGCATCCCCGGCCCCCTTCTCGACCGCATGGAGGTCATCGAGCTCTCCAGCTATCTTGAGAACGAGAAGATGCACATCGCACGGGAATTCCTGCTCCCCCGCCAGTGGACGCAGCACGGCCTCGAGGCCCCGAACATGGACCTCTCCGACGATGCGCTCCGCGAGGTCATCAGGTCGTACACGCGCGAATCCGGCGTGCGCGAGCTCGAGCGCCAGATCGCGGCGCTCGGCCGCAAGACCGCCGTCTCCGTCGTCGAATCCGGCAGCAGGGAGACCTGCGTGGCCATCGGCGAACCAGACCTCGAGAAGATGCTCGGCGTCAAGAAGTTCCGCTACGACGAGCGCGAGAAGGAGCCCCTTTCCGGAGTCGTGGCCGGCCTGGCCTATACCGGAAGCGGCGGCGACCTCCTCTACATCGAAACGCTCCTCATGCCCGGCACGGGCAAGATCCAGGTGACCGGCAAGCTCGGCGACGTCATGAAGGAATCGGCCCACGCCGCATTCTCATGGATACGCTCGCAGTCCGCACGGCTCGGGCTCCGCGCCGACTTCCACAAGTCCGTCGACATCCACATCCATGTGCCCGAAGGCGCCGTTCCCAAAGACGGCCCCTCGGCAGGCATCACGCTTGCCACGTCCCTCGCATCCGCCCTTCTCGGCATCCCCGTGCGCGACGACATCTGCATGACGGGCGAGATCACCCTGCGCGGACGCGTCCTTCCCATCGGAGGGCTCCGCGAGAAGCTCATGGCGGCCTGCCGCTCGGGAATGAAGACCGTGCTCATACCGGCTGAGAACGAGAAGGACCTCCGCGAAGTCCCCGACCAGGTGAAGGAATCGCTTGAGATCAGGCTCGTCGGATCCGCGTCCGAGGTCCTCCCCCTTGCGCTCCGCGCCACGGAGGAGGAGATCTACCGCGGCGGAGCCTCGAACCCGCTCCCCGGAAGCCTCAGGGCCGCCCCCTCCGAATCGGCCGACCCTGCCGGAGCCATCCTCTAGCCCCGCCACGGAACGGCGCACAACCATCCATACGGCCCCGCCATGACCGCACTCGTCCTCACCGTCGTCCTCGCCCTCGCCATATCGGCCCTCTGCTCCATGCTCGAGGCCATGCTCTATTCCATTCCGTGGACGGCCCTTGAGAAGATGAAGGAGGAGGGCTCCCGCGCAGGCGCGCTGCTGCATGCCATGCGCTCCCACGTCGACGCGCCCATCTCCGCCATACTCACGCTCAACACCATAGCCAACACCGCAGGCGCCGCCCTCGCCGGCGCACTGGCGGCCGCAGCGCCCCGCCAAGCGACCATGCCGGCATTCGCCGCAGTGCTCACCCTGCCCGGCCTCCCCCTCGGAGAGGCCGTTCCCAAGACGCTCG
>JAKSQA010000052.1 GCA_024404335.1 Mailhella sp. | reverse complement strand
TCAGCTTTTTTCGGAGCCCCGTGGCGTCGCATCCGCTCCGTCACTTGGTGCGTCGTCGTATATGCACCACTCCGCCAGACCTGTCAACACTTTTCTCCAGAAAAATGTTTTTTTCTTTTCCCCAGTGCCAGTCCTGAGTAAGTCCCCTCCTGACCGGGGGATTACCTATTTTATTTACATGTGCGCCCGCACGTTCTATTTCTGACGCCTGTATCCGACACTTCCGGAGGAAAGAATGCCTGGCGATATCATCGATCACAACCCCGACCGCATCTCCGATGAAATGCTCCTCTCATGGAACCGCGCAATCTTCCATACCGCGCAGGCTGATCCCTTCTGCTGCTCGCCGGCATGGCAGCTTTCCTTCAGGCGCGCATTCACCGAGCCTTCCTCCACGCTGATCAGAGGCACCGAAGATTCGCTGATCTGCTTCGAAAAGCTTCTGCTGTCGGACGGCAGCCCCTGCTTCGCGCCTCTTGAGTACATGTGGTTTTCCGGCTGCCCTGTCATGGGCCCTGAAGGGGCCGGCATATTCAGCGAGTCGCTTGATATCTTCCGCGACCTTTCCGGCGGGGCGGAACTCCGCTTCATCATCAGCGGCCTTGAGTCAAAGCGCAAGCTCCTCACAAAGATCTCGCAGAGCTGCGGAATCTCATTCCGCGGCGGGCGCATAGCTGTTAATGAACAGCGGTCGGCCTCGCTGGAAGGCGGCGTAGACGGATGGCTATCGCGCAGGTCGGCGAACTGCCGCGCCACGCTGGCAAAAGCCGTCCGCAGATCAAAGGAGAACGGCTTCTCCTTCGAGCGCCCCGCCATCACGCCCGAATCCGCATCCGAACTCTTCGAACGCATGCTCGACCTTGAGAAAAGAAGCTGGAAGGGCATGGAAGGCAGCGGAATCGTCGAAAGCCGGTCCTCGGCCTTCTACAGGGAGATGCTGGCCTTCCTTTCCAGAACCGATGAGGCCCGCCTGATCTTCGCAGTACGTGACGGCCGCGACGCCGGCTTCATTTTCGGCGGACTTGCCGGTTCCTTCTACCGTGGGCAGCAGTTCAGCTATGACCATGAATACGCCCGGTTCTCCGTAGGCGACATACTCCAGTTCGAACAGATTTCCGATCTCTGCGGCGAAGGCATCGTGCGCTACGACATGGGCATGAGCAACGATCCGCGCATGGCATACAAGGAACACTGGGCCGAATCCGTCCGCCACTCCGAGGCATGGATCATCATTCCGCAGTTCTGAAAAGCCCGCCTGACAACCTGCATCCCTTGCGCATTATCGTCGGCTGCCCGGAAGGGGATGAGCGCATGCGCGGGGAGCCTGCGCCTGAGGCTTTCCGGCGGAACGGCACTCAGGATGAGCGCATGCGCGCGGGGAGCCCCTGTCTTTCAAACTGCTGCGGGCCGCCCCGAAGGACGGCCCGCGATATGATAAGGCGGAATACCGGATGAATATCAGGCAGCGGCTTCCACCGAAGGCACGGCTCGGCCGTGCGCCTGCATCGGATACCACCGGCCGCACCGCTTGTCCACAGTCTCCGATCCGCCTGCGGCGGCACCGGCCTCTCCCCCCACCTCGGGACAAACCCCTTGACACCCTTCATGGGTGGAAATATACGTCTGACATAACAGCTTCAGCATTACGGGGTAAGCCGTGGAATATCCGATTTCAGATTCCCGCATGAGCATGTGCAGGCCCGACTAGCCGGCACAGTCTTCCGCAATGCCTGAAAACAGCCATCCGTGAAGCCCGTGCTAAGTACGGGCTTTTTTCTTATCCGGTGCCTCGCGCACCCTTCACTTCCTCCCGGCAGCGCCGGCAAGAGGCACGACCATGAGCAGAATCGAAACCATTTGCGTCCAGGGCGGATACACTCCGGGCAACGGCGAACCCCGTCAGATCCCCATCATCCAGAGCACCACGTTCAAGTACGACACCAGTGAGGACATGGGAAAGCTGTTCGACCTTGAGGCAAGCGGCTACTTCTACACCCGTCTTCAGAACCCCACGAACGACTATGTCGCCGCGAAGATCGCCGCCCTCGAAGGCGGAACGGCCGCCATGCTGACCTCCTCCGGCCAGGCCGCCACGTTCTTCAGCGTGTTCAACATCGCGACGGCCGGCGACCATGTCATCGCCTCCTCGACCATCTACGGCGGCTCCTACAACCTCTTCGCCGTCACGATGAAGAAGATGGGCGTCGACTTCACGTTCGTATCGCCCGACTGCACCGACGAGGAACTGGAAGCAGCCTTCCGCCCCAATACGAAAGCCGTATTCGGTGAGACGCTTGCCAATCCCGCCCTCATCGTCTTCGACATCGAGCGCTTCGCCCGTGCGGCCCATGCGCACGGTGTGCCCCTCATCATCGACAACACCTTCGCAACGCCTGTGAACTGCCGCCCCTTCGAATGGGGAGCCGACATCGTCGTCCATTCCACCACCAAGTACATGGACGGACACGGCGCCGGCGTGGGCGGCTGCATCGTCGATTCCGGCAAGTTCGACTGGATGGCGCATGCCGACAAGTTCCCCGGCCTCTGCACCCCCGACGCCAGCTACCACGGCATCACCTATGCCGAGAAGTTCGGCAATGCCGGCGCCTTCATCACGAAGGCCACCGCCCAGCTCATGCGCGACCTCGGCTCCATCCAGTCCCCCCAGAACGCATTCCTTCTCACCCCCGGCCTGGAAAGCCTGCCCGTGCGCATGAAGCGCCACTGCGAGAACGGCCTTGCGGTCGCCGAATTCCTCAGCTCCAGCAGCAAGGTCGCCTCCGTCAACTACCCCGGGCTTCCGTCCAGCAGATACTATGACCTTGCCCGGAAATACATGCCCGCCGGTACCTGCGGCGTGGTGAGCTTCGAACTCAAGGGCGGACGCAGTGCCGCCGAGACCATGATGAAGAACCTCAAGGTCGCCGCCATCGAAACGCATGTGGCCGACGCCCGCACATGCTGCCTGCACCCCGCCAACGCGACGCACAGGCAGATGAACGATGCCGAGCTCGCCGCATGCGGCATCTCCCCTTCACTGGTCCGCTACTCCTGCGGCATTGAAAACGCCCAGGACCTCATCGAAGACCTCGCCCAGGCCCTCGACAGCATCGACTGATCCGCCTCACGGCCCGGAGCACAGGCTCCGGGCCCCGCAGAAGACTACTCCCCATCCTTTCATGGAAGCACGACATGCCCATAAAAATCCCGAATGAACTGCCCGCCGTTAAGACCCTTAATAGCGAGAACATCTTCGTCATAACGGAAAACCGTGCGAGGACGCAGGATATCCGCCCCCTGAAGATACTGCTGCTCAACCTCATGCCGACCAAGATCGTCACCGAGACCCAGCTCTCACGTCTTCTCGGCAACACCCCCCTTCAGGTCGAGCTGCAGCTCATCCATACGAAAAGCCATGAATCGAAGAACACGCCGCGCAGCCATCTGCTTTCCTTCTACAAGACCTTCGAGGACATCCGCCGGGAATACTACGACGGCATGATCATCACCGGCGCGCCGGTGGAGCTCATGCCCTTCGAGGAAGTGGAGTACTGGCCCGAGCTCTGCGAGATCATGGAGTGGTCGAAAAAACATGTCCACAGCACCTTCCATATCTGCTGGGGCGCCCAGGCCGGACTCTACTACCACTACGGAATAGACAAGCACATACTCCCCCGCAAGCTCTCAGGCATCTATCCGCACAGGATCGACCATGCGGGCTCCATCCTCTTCAGAGGATTCGACGATGTGTTCATGGTTCCGCATTCCCGCAACACCACCGTCGACAGGGCCGACATCGAGCGGATCCATGCCCTGAAGATCCTGGCCTCATCCCCTCAGGCCGGCGTCTATGCCGTCTCCACGGAGGGCGGCCGCCAGATTTTCATCACCGGCCACTCCGAATACGATGCCGACACGCTTCACCGCGAGTACACGCGTGACCTCGCCGCAGGCATCAATCCCGACATCCCCGAGAACTACTATCCTGACGACGACCCCTCCAAGCCGCCCCTCATGACCTGGAGGGCCCATGCCCACCTCATCTATGCGAACTGGCTCAACTCCTTCGTCTACCAGTCCACGCCTTGCGGCCCGGCGGAAATCGAGCAGCAGCTCGACGGATGCTGCGAAGGCGACGACGACTAGCATCCCAGCCTTCCGGCATCCGGTATGCCGACGGGATCCATCATGAATAAAGCCCTCCTGCTTGCAGCCGGACTGCTGCTCCTCCTGCCCTGTTCCGCGAATGCGGACGGCAACCGGCGCATCTCCGACTTCACCGACGCCAAGCATCTTCTCCATGCCATCTGGAAGGACCACAGGGAGACCCTTTACTGCGGATTCCGCTACGACGGCCGCAGGAAGGTCGACCTGCCCTCCTCCTTCCGTGTCGACGTGCACCGCTCTCGGGCATGGCAGGTGGAGGCGGAGCACATCGTCCCCGTAGAGCATTTCGGCCCCGCATTCCCCGAATGGCGGAACGGCGACCCGATGTGCGTGAACAGCCGCGGGCGAAGGTACAACGGTCGGAAATGCACTGAGGAAAGGAACCTGCGCTTCCGCCTCATGCAGTGCGACCTGCACAACCTCGCCCCTGCGGACGGCGCCGTCAATGCGTGGCGGGGCCATGCCCGGTTCGATGAGCTCGGACACGGCGGGGAGCTTGTCTTCGGGCCGGTCTGCCCCATGGCATTCGACCGATCCCGCGAGCGCGTCGAGCCGCCGGCCCGCAGCAAGGGGATCATCGCCCGGGCCTACCTCTATATGGACGACGCATATCCGGAGTTCACCATGAGCGACCACCAGCGGAAGCTCATGGAAGCATGGGACAGGCAGCATCCCCCCACCGCCTGGGAGTGCGAGCGCAACAGAAGGATCACCCGCATGCAGGGCAATGCGAACAGATTCGTCGACCGAGTCTGCCGATGAGCGCCCCGGCTTGCCATAGGGCGCCCCGCGCGCTATAGTGCAGGTAAGTCAGACCGGAGGTCATGCCATGCGTCTCATCCCGCTCCTTGAACAGATCGATGAAGAAAACGAGCCCACCTGGCTTGTTTTCTACGACACCTCAGGTTCGTACTATACCATAGACTACATGATCGAGCACTTCGCCGATCAGGACGACGGATCCGATTTCGCCTACAACAGCTATGGCGACATCACCGCCGATGGTGAAGTGCGCTGGATGGGCTACGGCGATGCCGACAGCTACCTCCTCAACATCGCGAAGAACGAGCGGGGCCTCCGCCCCTTCGAGCTCAGCACCGAGGTGCTCTGCGACATCGCCTCCGATGTCCACGGGCTCAACGTCACGGACGCCTATGCCGAATACCTGATCCGCAGCTGACGCCATCCTTCAGAAGTACGAAAGGCGGCCATCCGGCCGCCTTTCCTTTTTGTCAGCTTGACGTACAGGCCCGGCTACAGGTCCTTGGAGCCGGTGACGCGGCGGACCTCGAGCACATGCTCGATGGCGCGCAACTTGTCCATCGTCTTGTAGAGGTGCACGGCGTCGCGCACCTCGATGGTGAAGTCCATCTGCGATTTTCCATCCACGCTGGTGTTCACAAGCAGCGCGATGATGTTCACATCCTGCTTCGCAAGCTCCATTGCCACCTTCGCGAGAAGTCCCTTCTCGTTCAGACAGGTGATCATCATCTCGGCCGGGAACGGCTTGCTCTCCTCATTGTTCCAGTTGACGGAGATGAGGCGTTCCGATTCAAGCGAAAGCACATGCGGGCATGTCGCCGTGTGCACGATGACGCCGCGCCCCCTGCTTATGAAACCGACGACCTGGTCTCCGGGGACCGGCTTGCAGCACTGGGCGAAATGGATAAGGGTGTCATCAATACCCTTGATGGTGATGCCGTCGCTCTTCTTGGTCGTTTCGCTCTGCCTGACGGGAGCGATGACGACCTCAGCCTCCTCAAGCTGGGGGTTGAGAATGGAGATGAGCTTCTGGAGCACCTTGCGGGGCGTCAGCTTTCCCGAGCCGACGGCGGCATACAGGTCGTCGAGCGCATTGAGCGAATACTCGGGAATGAGCAGCTGGAGCCGTCCGTCCTTGGAGGCCTTGACCACGTTGAAGTCGAGCTTTCGGCCTTCCTTCTCAAGGAGCTCGCGTCCGAGCTGTATCGCGGCCGTGCGCTCCTCGGTACGGAGGTAGTGCTGTATGCGGCTGCGTGCCTTGGAGGTCTTGACTATCTTGAGCCAGTCACGGTGCGGATGACGGTTCTTGTCGGTGATGATCTCCACCATGTCGCCGTTCTTAAGCGGCGTGGCGAGAGGCTCGAGCTTTCCGTTGATCTTGCTGCCGACGCAGTGGAAGCCCACGTCGGAATGGATGAGGAATGCGAAGTCAAGGGGCGTGGCTCCGCTCGGGAGCTGCTTCACTGCGCCGTTGGGCGTGAACACATAGATTTCGTCGTTGAACAGGTCCATGCGGAGCGAGTTCATGAACTCCTTGGAGTCCGACTCATCCCTCTGGCGCTCCATGAGGTCGCGCAGCCACTGGAACTGGGGCATGTCCTGCATGGCGATGGCATGGTTGCGCTCCTTGTACATCCAGTGCGCAGCCACGCCGTGTTCGGCCATGTTGTTCATTTCCTCGGTACGGATCTGTATCTCGATCCGCTCGCCTTCAGGGCCGATGATCGTCGTATGGAGCGACTGGTAGCCGTTCGCCTTCGGCATCGAGATGTAGTCCTTGAAGCGGCCCGGCACCGGCCTCCAGAGCACATGGACGAGGCCGACCATGGCATAGCAGTCCCTCAGATCGCCCACGATCACACGGAAGGCGATGATGTCGTGCATCTCGTCAAGCGGCGTCTCCTGCGCCGTCATCTTGCGGTAGATGCTGTACGTCTGCTTGATGCGGCCGAAGACGCGGCCCTTGATCCCGTTCTCCTCCATGATGCCGCGGATCTTGCCGATGACCTTGTCGATGAGCCGGCGCTCCACTATCTGGTTG
>JAKSQA010000051.1 GCA_024404335.1 Mailhella sp. | reverse complement strand
TACGCCATCCAGTACTTGCGGCGGGACACCGTCTGCTCCGAAGGGACGACCCATGTGCCCAGCTGTTCGCCAGCAAAGGCGCGGTCGAGGATGTCGGGCTTCCTGCCGGGAAGGATGAGCGTGGGAACGCCCAGCTGGGCAGCCCTGCGGGCCGCCATGAGCTTGGACTGCATGCCGCCCGTGCCCACGCTCGTCTTCGCGCCGCACATGGCCTCGATGTCGAGGGAGGCTATGTCCTCGATCGTATCGAGGAAGGGGATGGTCTCTCCGGGGGCGGCCGACGCAGGATCGGCGGCGAGCACGCCGTCGGCGCTCGTCAGGTTGATGTAGAGGTCGCCTTCCACGAGGTTGAGCAGAAGGCTTGCGAGCTGGTCGTTGTCGCCGAACTTCAGCTCCTGGACGGCCACGGTGTCGTTCTCATTGACGATCGGCACCACGCCCCAGTCGAGGAGGTTCATGAAGGTGTTGCGCGCGTTGAGGAAGCGCGTCCTGCTGCGGAGGTCGTCCCTCGTGAGGAGCACCTGGGCGCAGACAAGCCCCTGTGCGGCGAAGGCGTGCTCGTACTCGCGCATGAGGCGCCCCTGGCCGACGGCGGCGAGCGCCTGCTTGCCGGCTACGCCCTCGAGCACGATATCACGCCCGGCGAACGCCGTGCGCCCGGCGGCCACGGCCCCGGAGCTCACAAGGCAGACCCTCTTCCCGGCGGCGGCCAGGCGGGAGAGCTGCTCCACAAGATTGTACAGCACGGAAAGGTGCAGGCCCGTCCTGTTCGTCAGAACGGCGCTGCCCACCTTGACGACGATGGTACGCGCTTCGGAAAGCGCTTCTATGCGGCTCTTCATCATTCGCGGGTCCAGATGACTTCGATGTCCGGGAATTCCTCATCGACGACGACTTCCTCCTGGTAGTGGACGAAGGGGTCGTTGATGCCGAGCTCGCTGCGGAGCTTCCACATGCGGGCCGTGAGCTCCTCGATGCCGATATCCTCCTTGGCAGAGACGAAGAGGATATCCCGTCCGTCCTCCCTGGCACGGGCCTTCAGGGCCTCCAGCTCCTCGGGCGTGCAGAGGTCTATCTTGTTGACGACCTCGATCTGGCGGCGGCCGGCAAGCTCGGGATCGAACTGCTCGAGTTCGGCGTTGATGAGGTCGAAGCCTTCCCACGGATCATCGGAATCAAGGTTGACGTCCTGCACGCTGAGGATATGTACGAGGAAGCGCGTACGCTCCACATGTCTCAGGAAGCGGTCGCCAAGCCCCTGGCCGGCATGGGCGCCTTCGATAAGGCCGGGGATGTCGGCGATGACCATGCGCATGTCGGGGTCGCAGTCATCAATGAGCACGCCCAGGTTGGGCGTGAGCGTCGTGAAGGGATAGTCGGCGATCTTGGGCCGTGCGGCCGAGACGCGCGAAAGGAAGGTGGACTTGCCGGCGTTGGGAAGCCCCAGAAGGCCGGCGTCCGCAAGTATCTTGAGCTCCAGGCGGAAGCTGCGCTCCTCGCCGGGCTCGCCCTTCTGGGCGAAGTGGGGGGCCCTCATGGTCGAGGACTTGAAGTGCTCGTTGCCCT
Organism: Mailhella sp.; assembly: GCA_024404335.1. GTDB lineage: Bacteria > Desulfobacterota > Desulfovibrionia > Desulfovibrionales > Desulfovibrionaceae > Mailhella. The sequence goes on along the minus strand of JAKSQA010000051.1, from coordinate 5,490 downwards.
TGCCTCCGCGTCCGCCCGCCGCGAGGAGCACGAGCTTCTCAGGGTCGGAAACGTCGGCGTAGAGGACTTCGCCCTCGCCGGTGCGCTCGTAGAGCTGGGTGCCGGCCGGAAGTTCGATGACGAGGTCCTCGCCCTTGTGGCCGTCGCACTGGCTGCCCATGCCGCCCTGGCCGTTGGGAGCCTCATAGATGCGCTTGAGGCGGAAGTCGTACAGGCTGTAGAGGCGGTTCGAGGCCTTTGCGTACACGTTGCCGCCGTCGCCGCCGTTGCCGCCGTCGGGGCCGCCCTTGGGGACGAACTTCTCCCTGCGGAATGAGATGCAGCCGTTGCCGCCCTTGCCGGCCTTGACCTGTATGGTGGCTTCATCGACGAATTTCATGGTTCCTCCCCGGCAAAGCCGGCGGGGTAGAATTTAATCGAAAAGGCGAGAGAAGCATTGCCTCTCTCGCCTTGACTTCAGGATGGAATCCCTTACGCGGCAGCGTTCTCTTCAAAAGGAACGATGCACACGCGCTTGTGCTGGTGGCGCTTGCGGTAGAAGGTTTCAACCTTAACCACGCCGTCGCACTTGGCGAAGAGGGTGTAGTCGCGGCCCATGCCGACGTTGGCGCCGGGGAAGATCACGGTGCCGAGCTGACGGACGATGATGCTGCCGGCGAGGACCTTCTGTCCGGCGAAGCGCTTCACGCCTCTGCGCTGACCTGCACTGTCACGACCGTTGCGGGAGCTGCCGCCTGCTTTCTTATGTGCCATGATGATACTCCTTCAAAGAACGGACCGACGCTTACGCGACGATGCCGGTAACGGTAAGAACAGTGTACTGCTGACGATGGCCCTGGGTGCGGCGTTCGGCCTTGCGGCGCTTGTGCTTGAACACCACGACCTTGTCGCCGAGGATGTGGTCGACAACCTTGGCGGTCACTTTGGCGCCTTCAACGACGGGGGTGCCGATCTTGGCGGCTTCGCCGCCGATCATGAGCACGCGGTCGAGGGTGACTTCGCTGTCCTTCTCAGCGTCCATGAGGTCGACGACGACCTTGGCGCCTTCCTGGACACGGTACTGCTTGCCGAGAACTTCAACAATAGCGTACATGGAAACCTCCGATTGGAACGGGTCAGAAATGAGCCTGCCCACAACATGCGGGTAAAACATGATCCGCCTTGCGGCGGCACACTCCCTGGATGATGCTGGCAGGCATGACGACCTGTTCCCGCTGATCGGTGCAGGTGCGCCCTTTTTGGAGGGCGGCTTTTCCATACAGGCAAGTGCTAGGATGCCTTCTGCGGACATCCGACGGATTGCTATACACTCTTCCCGCCACATTGACAAGCCTTTTCTCCTGTTTTTTCCCCGTTGCAGGAAGGGGCCGGCAAAGTATATCCTGAACAGACGCAAGTCTGCCCTTCAAAGAGGATCCATGCCCTCCCTGCCCCCCATGATGCGCTGCCTTCTCGCCTTCTCCACGGCCATACTGCCCGTGCCGCTTTTCTGTGCGCTGACCTTCGTCTGCGCCGACCTGCTCGGCTCGGCCGGATGCCTCGCTCCGGGGCCCGACTGGACCAGGTTCGCCGTGATATGCGCGCTCTCATCATCGCTGCCCTCCGCGCTGTACGCATTCTCCGACCGCACCCGCACCGATGCCGAGCTCATCCGCGAGCACTCCAGGGCCGTGCTCATCACGTTCGGCTTCTTCGCGGCAGCCCTCCTCTCCCTCGCCGGGCCCTTCATGCGCTGGATCGGCGCCCCCATCCTCTTCCTCCCCGCCGTTCTGTCCCGGTTCGCGTTCGGAGCCGCATGCCCGCTCGTCCTGCTCTCCTCCTATCTTGCGGAGAAGCTCCTCCCCACCGAAGACGGCGCCGCCTCACCGGCATCTCCAAGGCTGCGGCGCTTCGGAATCTCCGTCCTCGTCCTTTCGCTCATCCCCTTCGCCGCCCCCCTGCTGACGGAAGGGGCGGTCCACATCCTCCCGGCCCCCTTCTCCGCCGTGCTCTTCCTCTGCGTCTGCCTCACGGCACGGCGTCAGATACTCCAGGGGCGCATGCTCCCCGCCCTGCTCTGGCCCGCCGTATGCTATGCGGCGATCGACGGCGCCGCCGCCGTACTGCGCGCCCCCGCGGGGCCTGAGGCGCTCACGGCCGCCGCATGCGCCCTATCCGCCGCAGCCGCCTCCCTTGTCCTGCTCATCCATGCCGCCGCCGAAGGAGGTCTGAGACGATGATGGGATTCCTCCGATCCGCAGCAGCCGGACGCCGCCGCACGAAGCGCGTCCCGCCTGTGGAGATCACCGTTCCCGGGACGGATATCGTCTGCACGCTCCGCCGAAGCGCACGGCGCACGCTCTCGCTCACCATACGCCCCGACCTCTCCCTCGCGGCGGCCGCTCCGCTCGGCGCCACCGATGCCGTCGTCGAGGCTTTCCTCGCCTCCCGCCGCCAGTGGATACTCAAAAAGCTGGAATACTTCTCCAGCCACAGAGGCCTGCTCCCGGACTTCAGGGAAGGAGGCGAAATCCCCCACCTCGGCATCATGAGGCGCCTGGTCGGCGTGCCGCCGGCCAGAGGCCGCGCCATCCGCGTCGCAGACGGGACCATGGAGGTCCCCTGCGCCGAAGCCTCGCCCGACGCCCTGCTCAAGGCCTATACGGCATGGCGGCTTCCCGAGGCGAAGCGTCTGCTCGCCCCCATGCTTTCGGAACTCGACGCCCGCGCATGCGGCATCCTCGGCGACGGAAGGCACTTCACCTCCCTGGCCGTCCGATCCCTGAAAAGCCGGTGGGGAAGCTGCTCCGTGAAGGGCTCCATCGTCCTCGCGTCACGGCTGGTCGAGCTTCCGCCCGAGCTCATCGAGTTCGTCATGATCCACGAGCTCTGCCACCTGCGCAGGATGGACCACAGCCCGCAGTTCCATGCCCTGCTCTCCAGGCTCCTCCCCGATGCCCCCCGCCGAGAGGCGGCCATACGCGCATGGAGCCTCGAGCACCCCCGTATCGTCTGAACGGCCAGGCCCCCCCTTTTTCCACCTCATCGGCATATTAACATGCGGCGTGTTTTCCTATAAGGTGGAATCCTCAAAGCCTTTTCCTCCGAATACCGCAACAGGAGTACCGCCATGGCGCTTCATCCCCAGGCCGGCAAGCTGCCGCGCCCCGACCAGCTCACCAATATCCCCGAACTCATATCCTCCTACTACACCAATATCCCCTCGGCCGACATCGCCGACCAGGCCGTTTCCTTCGGCACTTCGGGCCACCGCGGATCCTCGCTCCGCACGAGCTTCAACGAAGCGCATATCCTCGCGGTCACGCAGGCCGTATGCGACGTCCGCAAGGCTGAAGGCATCACGGGCCCGCTCTTCCTCGGCAAGGACCCCCATGCCCTTTCCGAACCCGCATGGCGCACCGCGCTCGAGGTCCTCGCCGCCAACGGCGTCGTCACCATGGTGCAGACCGGCCACGGCTACACCCCCACCCCCGGCATCTCGCACGCCATCCTCAGCTGGAACCGAGCCAACACCGCGCAGGCCGACGGCATCGTCATCACGCCTTCGCACAATCCTCCCCAGGACGGCGGATTCAAGTACAATCCCCCTCATGGCGGCCCTGCCGACACCACCCTCACCGCCCGCATCCAGGAACGCGCCAACCGCCTTCTTGAAGACGGCAACCGCGATGTGAAGCGCGTGAGCCTCTACAAGGCCCTCCGCTCCGGCTTCGTGAAGGAGCATGACTACGTCTCCGCCTATGTGGAAGACCTCCGCAACGTCATCGACCTCCCCGCCATCGCGGCCGCAGGGCTCAAGCTCGGCGTCAACCCCCTCGGCGGCGCAAGCCTCGCCTACTGGGGCCCCATCGCCGAACGCTACGGCCTGAGCATCGAAGACACGAACCCCGTCTATGAAGCCGACTTCCGCTTCATGCCCCTCGACCACGACGGCAAGATCCGCATGGACTGCTCCTCCCCCTATGCCATGGCCGAGCTGCTCAAGCTCCGCGACCGGTTCGACATCGCCTTCGCCTGCGATCCCGATTCCGACCGCCACGGCATCGTCACCCCCGAGGGGCTCATGAACCCCAACCACTACCTCTCCGTCGTCGTCGACTTCCTCATCCGCGACAGCAGGGACGGCTTCCGCAGGGCCTGGCGCAGCGACGCCGCCATCGGCAAGACCGTGGTGACCAGCTCCATGCTCAACAGGGTGGCGGAATCCCACGGCCGCCAGGTCATGGAAGTGCCCGTCGGCTTCAAGTGGTTCGTGCCCGGCCTCCATTCCGGCACCTGCTGCCTCGGCTGCGAGGAAAGCGCGGGAGCTTCCTTCCTCCGCGCCGACTGCCTGCCCTGGAGCACCGACAAGGACGGCCTCATCCTCTGTCTGCTCGCCGCGGAAATCACGGCCAAGACAGGCAAGGCTCCCTCCGCCATCTATCATGAGCTTGAGGAGAAGTTCGGCGCGCCCGTCTACCGCCGCATAGACTCCCCCATGACTCCCGCCATGAAGGCCGCATTCAAGACGATTTCGCCCGAAAGCGTCACGATGAAGGAACTCGCCGGCTCCGCCGTGCGTGCCGTCCTCACCAACGCCCCCGGCAACAACGCCCCCGTCGGCGGCCTCAAGGTCGTCACCGACGACGGCTGGTTCGCCGGGCGTCCTTCCGGCACCGAGCCCATCTACAAGCTCTACATGGAAGACTTCAAGGGTGAGGAGCACTTCGCCAGGATGCAAGAGGAGGCCCAGGCCTTCCTCTCCGGCCTTGCCGGCGAATAGCCCTCTCCATACCGCATGAAAAAAGGGAGCTCGCATGCGAGCTCCCTTTTTTCATGCGGTTCCGCCTCAGGATGGATACGGCCGCACACTTGCCGTACGCAGCGCCAGGAGAAGAAGGAAAGGCGGAAGCCGCTCCGTCCGCAGGGCGGACGACTCCATACCCATATAGCATCTATATGGGGTCCCCCACTAGGACGTATTCCGGCTCCATTGAGCGCACCGCCTGCACACCTCAGGCATCCGATGCCGATCCGGATGGCTCTGCGATGCGGCAGCGGGAGGAGGTTACGAGAATCCGCGCCGCATCGGCTATGCAAAGCGGTTGGAGCTTTGGAAGACGTCTGCGATAAGGGGCTGAAAAATGCGTGCGGACATGGCGTCTTTTCCGTATCATCAGACTGTCCCGCACGTTTTCACAGCAGGCACGCCGCCCTTTGCTATCCGAAGGATCCGCAGGGCTGAATCATGTGCCTGTTTTCTCAATACACTGAAACCTGTACTTTTGAAGCCGCTTTTTTTATATAGAGCCATATAATTTTCCATATATTAAAAGCAGAGTCCGCAACCAAGTCATGACGGCCCTCAAAACGGAGGAGATATATGGACTTCGACGATCTGCGCTGCGTAGTCGAGATAGCACGCTGCGGCTCCATATCCGGCGCCGCCAAGACGCTTTTCATGGCCCAGCCGAATCTGAGCCGCATCGTTCGCGAGCTTGAGGCCGAGTT
>JAKSQA010000050.1 GCA_024404335.1 Mailhella sp. | reverse complement strand
GAATATTGAAGTGGTGTCCTTCCGCGATATGAGCGCCTTCGCGGAAGACGCCCTCGCCGTCTATGCCGTCGAGCATGAGCTGCGAGCCGATGTTCGACGTCATGATGACTATCGTGTTGCGGAAGTCCACCGTGCGGCCCTGGCTGTCAGTCAGGCGGCCGTCGTCGAGCAGCTGGAGCAGCGTATTGAACACGTCGGGGTGTGCCTTCTCGACCTCATCGAAAAGCACGACGCTGTAGGGCCTGCGGCGCACGGCCTCCGTGAGCTGACCGCCCTCCTCGTAGCCCACATAGCCGGGAGGCGACCCGATGAGGCGCGACACGGAGAACTTCTCCATGTATTCGCTCATGTCGAGCCGCACCATGTTCTCCTCGCTGTCGAAGAGCGCCTCGGCAAGCGTCTTGCAGAGCTCCGTCTTGCCGACGCCCGTGGGGCCGAGGAAGATGAAGGAGCCCAGCGGACGGTTGGGGTCCGACAGGCCCGCGCGAGAGCGGAGCACCGCATCGGCCACAGCCTGCACGGCCTCGTCCTGCCCGATCACGCGCTCATGCAGGCGCTCCGGCAGGGCAAGCAGCTTCTCGCGCTCCGACTGGAGGAGCCTGGCCACGGGTATGCCCGTCCAGCGGGCGACGATGTCGGCCACGTCGTCAGGCCCGACCTCCTCCTTAAGCAGGCGCTTCTCCGCGCCGTCTGCGACGCCGGCGGCGAGCTCGGCCTCGCGGAGCTGCTTCTCAAGGTCGGGAAGGTCCGCATACTTGAGCTGCGAGGCCCTGGCCAGGTCGTAGGTGCGCTCGGCGTCCTCTATCGCGTGCCTGGTCTGCTCTATCTTCTCCATAAGGTTGCGCACGCCTTCGATGGCGCCCTTCTCCTTCTCCCAGCGGGCGCGCAGCGCCTCCTGCGAGCCGCGCAGCGTCGAGAGCTCGTCCTCAAGGCGGCGCAGGCGCTCCCTGGAGGCGTCGTCCGTCTCGCGGCGCAGGGCCTCGCGCTCGATCTCAAGCTGCATGACCTTGCGGCTGATCTCGTCGAGCTCCGAAGGAAGGGAGTCTATCTCCGTGCGGATCATGGCGGCCGCCTCGTCGATGATGTCTATGGCCTTGTCGGGCAGCTGCCTGTCGGTGATGTACCGCTGCGAGAGCACCACGGACTCCACGATGGCGGAATCGCTGATGCGCACGCCGTGGTGCACCTCGAAGCGCTCCTTCAGCCCGCGGAGGATGGAGATGGCGTCCTCCGTGGAGGGCTCCTCCACCAGCACAGGCTGGAAGCGGCGCTCAAGCGCCGGATCCTTCTCGATGTACTTCCGGTACTCGTCGATGGTCGTGGCGCCGATGCAGTGCAGCTCGCCGCGGGCAAGCATGGGCTTGAGCAGGTTGCCCGCATCCATGGCCCCGTCGCTCTTTCCGGCCCCCACGATGGTGTGGATCTCGTCGATGAAGAGGATGATGCCGCCTTCGGCCCGCTGCACCTCGTTAAGGACGGCCTTGAGCCGCTCCTCGAACTCGCCGCGGTACTTGGCGCCCGCGATGAGCGCCCCCATGTCGAGGGCGATGAGCTTCTTGTTCTTAAGCCCCTCGGGCACGTCGCCCTTCACGATGCGCTGGGCGAGCCCCTCGACGATGGCGGTCTTGCCCACGCCGGCCTCGCCTATGAGCACGGGATTGTTCTTGGTGCGCCGCGAAAGGATGCGTATGGCGCGGCGGATCTCCTGGTCGCGCCCGATCACCGGGTCGAGCTTGTTGCGGCTCGCGGCCTCGACAAGGTCGCGCCCGTACTTGGCCAGCGCCTCATACGTCCCCTCGGGGCTTGCCGACGTCACACGCTGGCCCCCGCGCACCTCGGCGGTCGCCCTGAGGAACGCTTCCTGCGTGATGCCGCAGTCACGGCATATCCGGGAGAACTCGCCCCCCTCCTCAAGGAAGGTGGCGAAGATGTGCTCGACGCTCACATACTCGTCCTTAAGGCGCGCGGCCAGCGCCTCGGCGTCGGCAAACGCCTTGGCAAGGCGCCGGGTGATACGTATGGAAGTCCCGTCCACGCCGGGCCCCGTCACGCCGGGGCGCTTCCCGAGGGCCGACTTCAGCGCGGCCCTGAGCGCTTCGGCCCTGCCGTCCATGCGCTGCAGTATGCCGGGGACAAGCCCCTCCTCCTGCTCGACGAGCGCAAGGGCGAGATGCTCCACATCGACTTCCTGATGGCTGCGCTGAAGCGCGAGGCTCTGGGCGGCCTGCAGGGCCTCCTGGGCCTTGATGGTAAGCCTGTTCATATCCATGGATTCCTCCTTTCTCCATGCGGAGTGCGAAGGTGCGGCGCGTTTACGCGCCTGCAGATCGTATTGCTTTATGAAAATGGAAAACTTTCCGAACCGACATTGCTTCCGGGCCGCAGAAGGAGACCCCCTGCAGACGGGGCATGCCGCTTCCAAATATCAGGGAACATGGCCTCCGGAACGGCTACTCCATTCCGGCAAGGGCCTTCCAGTGTCGCATCTGCTCTTCGGTCAGGTCTTCCGGCCTGGGCACTGCGACGGCGATCTCCACATATTCGTCGCCCCGGTCCGATTCCGGGCCGAGACCGCGCCCGCGGATGCGGAGCCTGCGCCCGCTGCCGCTGCCTGCGGGGATGTTCATCTCCACATCGCCGTCGAGCGTGGGGATGCGCTTCTTCGCGCCGAAGACGGCCTCCCATGGCTGGAGCGTGACCGTGCAGGTCGCGTCGCGCCCGTCGGCCTCGAAGTCGGGGTGGGCCATGTAGCGCACGGTAAGGTAGAGGTCGCCTGCCGGATCGCCGGGATTGCCTTTGCCGGAAAGCCTGAGCCTTCCGCCGTCGCGCATGCCGGCGGGTATCTTCACCTGCAGGTTCGTCGCCCGGCCGCCCTGCGTGAGCGTGACCTGCTTGGAGACGCCGTGGCGGGCGTCTTCGAGCGTGATGCCGATCTCGGCCTCCACATCGCTGCCCCTGCGCCGGCGCTGCCCGCCGAATCCGCCGAAGGGGTCGCCGCCCCCCTGGCCTCTGCGGAAGCCGCCGCGGCCCATCTGGCCGAAGAGCGCCTCGAAGAAGTCGCTGTTCATGCCGCCGCCGGCACCGTTGAAATTGAAGTTGAAGCCCTCGAATCCCGGCCCGCCCGTGAACTGCTGGCCGTCGCGGTAGTTCGGGCCGAGGCGGTCGTACATGTCGCGCTTGGCCGGATCCTCCAGAACGTCCTTGGCCTCGTTGACTTCCTTGTACTTCTCCTCGTTGCCGCTCTCGCGGTTGTCAGGATGGTACTTCCGGAGGAGCTTCCTTGCCGCCTGATGGATCTCATCTTTGCTGGCGGAGCGTTCTACGCCCAAAATCTTGTAATAATCCTTGTAAGCTACGCTCATCGGAACCTTCCTCCTGCTGACGCTTTCGTCCCCCAAGAGATAAGTCGGGGCTCGGCTTCGTCAAGGCCCGGGGCGAATTTTCAGGGCCGTCCGCGCCGCCCGCCCCCTTCGCGGGGTAGCGGGATTGCATAAGGGGCTTGCGCCCCACCTACCTGAAAATTAAAATCATAATAATAGTGACACGGATGCACAGGGGAGGCAAAGGCCCGCCTTCCGCACCGCCCATCCAAAGGAGGAGCGAACCCGCCTTATCCGCGGGCTGCGGGCGGCCATGCCTGCATGCACGCCGTGATGCGCGGCTTTCCTTCGAACCTTGCGCCCGGCTTTCCGGCGGGGAAAGATTAAGCAATCATTTGCCCATGCCCCTGCCCATAAAGGCATTTCCGCGCACAGGGCACGCATATCCATCTGTTTTAACACATAAAACAGTCTTTCAAAACCTTACCGGAGCCTCCGAAGCGCAGAATCGGGCTTTTGCATTAATCTTGCCAGATGGTGTAGGGTGCTTATCTGTCATCCAGCAACGGCGACAGCCGATATCAGGAGAATGAAACATGCCACTATTCGACTTTCAGTGCGCCGCATGCGGCCGCGTTTTCGAGGAACTCGCCTTTGACGACGACACCGATCCCGTGAAGTGCACGCATTGCGGATCGACCGACACGGCCCGCCTCGTCTCGGCCCCCAGCCCGCTGAAGACAGGTGCCTTCCCGTACAAGATCGGGCCCCGACCCGCCTGGATGAATGACAAGCGCCTCAACCGCAACAGCCCCTGCCACGGCAACTGCGGATCCTGCGGCGGAGGCGCCGGACAGGGTTCGGCCGAGTAGCCGCCCTTCTCCGCAGCGGAGCCCCTCTGCGGGCTTCACGCCGCGGATCCCTCTGCAACCATCCCGCACGGAGTCTATCCATGAAAGCAGTTCTCAAGCAGGCGGCCCTTGCCGTCGCCGCCACGGCCCTCCTCACCGTTCCCGCCGAGGCGGCCCTCCCCGAATTCGCCCCCCTCGTCAAGACCGCCGGCCCCGCCGTGGTCAACATCAGCACGGAGCGCGAGGTATCCAGCCCCGTGATGGACATGTTCGACATCCCCGGCATGGAGCGCTTCTTCGAGCCCTTCGGCGGCAATCCCTTCGGCGGCGGCCGCGGCAAGCGCGCCCCGCAGAAGCGCAGAAGCACGGCGCCCGGTTCGGGCTTCATCATCTCGGCCGACGGCTACATCGTCACCCACAACCATGTGGTCGAAGGCGCCGACAGGGTCACGGTGGACTTCGGCGGCGACACGTCGTCGAGCCTTCCGGCCAAGGTCCCCGGCACCGATGCCGACACCGACATCGCCCTCCTCAAGGTAGAGGCCCCCAGAAAGCTCCCCGTGCTCCGCTTCGGCGATTCCGACGCCATGGAGGTGGGTGCGTGGGTGCTCGCCATAGGCAACCCCCTCGGCTTCAGCAACACCGTCACCGCAGGCATCCTGAGCGCCAAGGGCCGCGACATCCATGCCGGCCCCTTCGACAACTTCCTGCAGACCGACGCCTCCATCAACCCCGGCAACAGCGGCGGCCCCCTCATCAACATGAGCGGCGAGGTGATCGGCATCAACACGGCCATCTCCGCCAGCGGCCAGGGCATCGGCTTCGCCATTCCCAGCAACCTCGCCTCGAAGATCATCGACGACCTCCGCGAAGGCAGGAAGGTGAGCCGCGGCTGGCTGGGCGTCACCATACAGGACCTTGACGAGAACACGGCGAAGGCCCTCGGCATCAAGGGCACGAAGGGCGCGATCATCGGCTCCGTCATGCCCGATGAGCCCGCGGCCAGGGCCGGGCTCAAGGCCGGCGACGTCATCGTGCGCGTCAACGGCAAGGCCATCACCGGCGCTTCGGAGCTTACCCGCAGCATCGCAGGCCTCAAGGCCGGCTCCAAGGCCGACCTCGTCGTCATGCGCGGCGGCGAAGAGGTGAAGACGACCGTGACCCTCGGCGAGCGCTCCGGCCATACCGGATCCGCCGCAGGCTCAGGCGACGGCGACACCGTGGAGCTCGGCCTGAAGCTGAAGCCCCTCACCGCCGATGACGCCCGCGCGCTCCAGATAGCCAAGGATGTCAAGGGCCTGCTCGTGACCGATGTGCTGCGCGGAGGCGCCGCCGAGGAAGCCGGGCTCCGCCAGGGCGACGTCATCATCTCGGCGAACCTCACCCCCGTGGAGAAGCTCGAAGAGCTCTCCTCCATCGTCCGGCGCGACGGCAAGGCCCGCGGCGCCGTCATGCTCCAGGTGAACCGCCGCGGCCAGACCTCCTTCGTCACCGTGAATCTCGAAAAGAAGTAGCCCGCTGCCGATTCCGTCATGAAGGGCCCCGCCGGTTTCCGGCGGGGCCCTTCGGCGTTCTGCACGCATCAGGATATCCCAGGGGGGCAGACATACCCGGCCGGAAACGGAACATGCAGGCCCGGCTTCCATGCCTGACGCATGCGGCACCGCTTGCATACGGCGCCGATATCGGATATGATTAAATATAAAATATCAGCCTATCCGCCCAAAGCGACAGGAGCCCCAACATGGCAACTTCCAGTTCAATCTACTCAACAGTTATAAGTTCCTCCTACGGCAGCGCCTATCCCTATAGTTCCATCTCTGTCTACAGCGGTGGCTATGCATCGATGTGCTGGATTTCCGGCGGGGGAAGCATGACCCTCTACAACGGTGGAAGGACCCAGTACACGTATATCTCCAGCGGCGGACGGCTGTATGTCTCCAGCGGCGGCACAGCCACAAGAACCTCCGTCGGCTCCGGTGGAACGCTGGGCGTCTACTCGGGCGGCTACGCACCCATGACTTCTGTCAGGTCGGGAGGCTTCATCGCCGTGTACAACAGCGGTTCCGCAAGAGCCGAGCACATTGTCGAAACAGGGACTGTCGCCAGCGTCTACGCAGGAGGATACCTCTTCGTTTCACAGTTCGGCGAAGGCGCCACACTCTCCGTCTCCGGAAGCGGTGCCTCTGCCTTCATCTCCTCCGGAAATTCCGGCGTGAACATCAATGTCTATTCGGGCGGCATCGTATCGGCCGCCGGTTACATGGCGGACGTTTCCGCATACATTGCAAGCGGAGGACAGCTCAAGACGGGATATAACATACAGTCCGGCAAAGTCGATGTCGCAGCCGGCGGAGTCGTATCGTATGTCTTCGTAGACGGAGGATCGCTCACACTCCACGGATCTGGAGCCTCCTCGTATTCAGGCGGTATCGCAGGCGGCACCATGACCGTTTCCGCAGGTGCTTCATCTATTAATGATAGAGTCAGCATATACGGCATCCAGTATGTCCGGGCCGGCGCCAGCGCCTTCAGTACTACCATCTCGGGTTTTAGTAGTGGCTACGGCGGCAGCCAGGTGCGTGAAAGCGGCGCCTACGCCTCCGGTGTCAGAATCGACTTCTGCGGCAGACAGACCGTCAGCGCCGGCGCCATCACAAGCGACATCCGCATCAGTGGGCTATACGCTCAGCAGGATGTCATGGCCGGCGCGACGGCAAGCGGCGTCTGGCTTTATAGCGGAAGCCAGATAGCCACCTCCGGAGCCCTGCTGCTCAATACATACGGCAGCGGCGGAGAGATGCACATCCAATCCGGCGGCAAAGCCTCGGGCGGGTCGTTCTATGGCGGCGGGCAGCATATCTCCGCCGGCGGGCAGGCCCAGGATACCATCATGAGCAATGCCAGCCAGATCGTCTCCGGCGGAGTCGCCTCGAACAACAGCCTCAACGGCTACTACGA
>JAKSQA010000005.1 GCA_024404335.1 Mailhella sp. | reverse complement strand
GCTCCCGGCATACTCGCCTATGCCTGGCAGCTCAACCAGTTCGGCCGCTTCGGCCTCGCGGCCGCCTTCCTCTTCTGCGGCTGCGCCGCACTCAGGCTCGCCCGCTTCAACGTCGGCGTGTCCACGACCTCGAAGCGCTTCTTCGTAGGCCTGCCCAGCCCGGCGTGCGCCCTCGTCATGGCCACCTTCGTGCTGTTCATGCCCTACTACCCCGACTGCCTGTCGCCGCTGCTCCCCTGGCTCGCCCTCGTGATCTCCATCGCCACCCCGCTGCTCATGGTGAGCAGGGTCCGGTACTTCTCCTTCAAGGACTACGGCTTCATAAAGCTCCATCCGTACCAGACCATGGCCATCGTCATCCTCGCGGTGAGCCTCGTCTTCTCGATGCCCAGGCTGTTCTGCTTCCTCATCCTGATGGGGTACGTCATCTCCGGGCCCGCCTATACGCTCTACCTGCGCAGGCACGGCCGCAAGCTCGATCCCGAAGCCGCCGATGCCGCCAAGGCCGCGTCTGCCGATTAGGGCAGCGCTTTTTCGGCGGTTCCTGGGGATGCGCTGACCAAAGCGTTTCCTCAGGATCCCATACGAACGCAAGGCGGCCTTCGGGCCGCCTTTTTCTTCGGCAGGGAGCAGCCACTTGGACATCGCAGCCGACATCACCGGCATCATGGTCTGGTTTTCCGCCGGATTCCTCAACGGAGTGACCTCGTTCGGCGGAAACATGTTCGCCGCGCCCTTCATGACCTTCCTCATGGACGGAAAAAACGGCATCATATTCACATGCCTCGCCGGCACACCGCTCGTCGTCGCGATAGCGGCCCTGTACGCCCGGCATCTGCGGCCGGCGGAGCTGCTGCTCCTCATCATACCGGAGTTCGCCGGAATCCCCATAGGCTCGGCCCTGCTAGGCCACGCATCCCCGAGGCTCCTCCTTGCCGGAGCGGGCATGATGCTCCTGGCATTCACCGCCTGGCAGTTCGCCATGCGCCGCATAGCCGCAGACGCCCTGCCCGTATGGACGGGCGTGCCCTTCGGCTTCCTTTCCGGGATAGCCCTGGGAGCCACCGGCCTCGGAGGGGCCATCCTCGGCGCCTATGCGTTCCTGCGCCGGTGGGACAAGGCCTCCGCCATGGGCATGCTCAACACCATAGGGGCCGTCTCCATGCTCTTCTGCGTCTTCGTGCAGTGGCGCCAGGGGCTCTACACCCCGTATATCCTCGCCCACGTCCCGGCTCCTGCCGCCGCATCGGTGCTCGGCGTCCTTGCGAGCGTCCCCGTCCTGCGGAGGATCGACACACATGTGTTCCGGCTTCTGATGCTCGCCATGATCGCCGTATCCGGCGCCGTACTCCTGGTGAAAAGCATGCTCATGCCCTAGCACCGGGCTGCAGCGGCAACCCCTCCGGGCCGAAGACCGGCACGATTCCCGCGGCCTCCTTCGGCCGGCAGCCCCACACAGGCCATCCCGCTGCCCCGGCAGACGGATATTCCGGCAATTCCCGCAGCATCGCCTGCACAGCCCATCACGGAAAACGGAGCTCCTATGCGCAGAATCCTCCTCCACGCATGCTGCGGCCCCTGCTCGCTCATGCCTCTCAGAAGCCTGATTGACGAAGGCTGGTCCCCAACGCTCCTCTGGTACAATCCAAACATCCATCCGGAGGACGAGTGGCTGCGCAGGCGCGACGCCCTGCGCGAGGTCTCGGCACGCCTCTCCGCCCCGCTCATCGAGGAGGGAGGAATCCCCGATCCCGCCCTATGGGTGGAAGGCCTCGGCGGAACCACGGCGGAAGGGGACCGATGCCTTCTCTGCTACCGTCCCCGCATGGAAGCGGCGGCGCGCATCGCCGCGGAGCAGGGCTTCGACGCCTTCACGACAAGCCTCCTCTATTCGATATACCAGCGCCATGATGCCATCCGGAGCGAGGCCGTCCGCGCCGCCGAAGCTTTCGGGGCCGGGTTCCTCTACCGCGACTTCCGCACCTTCTGGCATGCCGGCATAGCCCTCTCCAGGGAGCTCGGCATCTACAGGCAGAAATGGTGCGGCTGCATCCTGAGCATGGGGGAGGCCCTGCGGCAGCAGAAGCAGGCCGCGGAGCGGAAGGCCGCGGAAAAAGCGGAGAAGGCCGCAAGGCTCGCCCGGGAGGCCGAGGAGCGAAGCATCAGAAGGCAGGCCGCAGCAGCCAGGAAGGAAAGGAAGGCCCAGCGGCGCCGTGAGCGCATCGAGGCCCTATCGGCGCACGGAGAGAATCAGCACGGAAACCAGGACGAGGGCGCATCCGACCCATCCCACGGCCGTGAAATCCTCATTCCATAGCCACCATGAGAGCAGCAGGCCGGCCACAGGCTCCACATTGCCTATGATGGCCGCCTGGACGGGCGTAAGCCGGCGCAGCGAGATTCCGAAAAGGAAGTAGGCCACATAGGTCGAGATGATGCTCAGCACGCCTATGGCCGCGGTCCCCTTTGCCGTGGGCATCGCGAAGTCGATGAACGGGAGCAGCACGGCCGCCGCGGGAAGGAACATCATGGCGAACATCGAGGCCGTGGAGTACTTCCTTCCCCACCAGGAAAGGAAGGGGAACTGCATGGCATACAGGAATCCCGAGAGAAGCCCGCTGCCGAGCCCGATCCATGAGACCTCCTCCCCGAGGCTTCCCCCGGAAAGGCATACCAGCCCCGTCCCTGCCATGGCTATCCCCATGGCGGCGAGCTTCGCGGCTCCGAGGCCCTCATGGAAAAGCAGCCTTGAAAAGACGGCCACCCACGCCGGAGCCGTGAACAGAAGGATGACGGCGACCGCTCCGCCGCTCAGTAGGATGGATACCTGGAACGTGAGCATGAAAAGAGGGACATCCAGCATGCCGAACAGTGCTATCAGCCCGAAGTCCCTCCGGCTCGGCCTGAGCTCCTTCAGCACGCCGGCATGGATGAGGAAGCACAGGCCCGAAACCGCCACCCTCCAGAAGGAGACCGAAGCCACCGACATCCCCTCGGCAAAGCATACGCGCGAAACCGGGCCGAGGAGGGCCCAGGCCAGCGCCGCGAGCACGCAGGGCAGCACACCCCTTCTGAAATCGATTTCATCCATGCCTGCCTCCGTCACGCGCATTCTCCGAGGCCGTGGAGGAATATCCGCGTCGAGAACAAAAAAGGCCGCCCTGTAAAGGCGGCCGAAATTCTGGTGGAGATGAGGAGAATTGAACTCCTGGCCTCTTGAATGCCATTCAAGCGCTCTCCCAACTGAGCTACATCCCCGTTGCGTGAATCCTTCTACAGAAATCCGCAGAGCAAGTCAAGAGGAATTTTCATTCCATGAGCGCCAGGGCGTCAAAGACGGGCTGGAGAGTCCCCTCCTCCTGCGCCTCACGCATGAGCCTTCCTATGAACTGCAGCTGACGCCGCCTGGCCTCATAGCCGGAAAGACGGTCGTAATCCTCAATGCCCTTCTTCAGGTCCTCGGGAAGAGGGAGCCGGGCCCTTTTCGACGCGGGCAGCCTGACGAGCTTCTCTCCCGCCTCCTGGAGGGCGGTGCTGTCACGCTTCTTCTGCGAACGGCTCGGCCTGAGGTCCTCATCGTCCCCTCCGATCTGATAGCGCGTGCGGCGTGCCATTACTGCTGGACCTCGAATCCCGGATCGTCGGGGCTGTATGTGGAGCTTTCCTCAAGTTCGAGCGTGTCGATCTTCTCTTCGAGCCAGCGCTTCAGCGCAAGCGCCGTATCATAGCTGAAAAGGACGCGGGTGTGGATATGACGCGAGATCACGCGCTCCTCCTCATCGAAGGGCACCTCCTCGTCACCGAAGCGGCCGTCGGGTTCGACGGGGCGCTCGGAAAACATGGGAAGCTTGTCGCTTTCCACATAGAAATTGACCTCGATCTCGCCCTGCGGGTTTATTCCTCCCCACACGCCGTGCGTGTACTGGAGTCTGCAGTCGGGATCCTGGGAATATTCATAGCGCACCCTGCTGGGATACTTGATCTGGCTCACGATTCCTCCGTTGCCGCTTCATTGTGGGGGCGGCCTGCCGTTGACATCTATCCTGACTGGGGCTCCAAGTAAAGGCCCGCGCCCGCGGCACTTGACGGAAAAGCCGCTCAAGGGCAAACTCTTTGCTCCCATGACATCCATTCCCCAAAGGAATCCTTCATGAAAAGCTATACCAAGGAAACTCTGGAAGTCAGCCCGGTCTTCGATTTCGAACTCCTGCTCGGACTTCTCTCGGAAAAACGCCTGGGCGGCAGCGTATTCGAGGAGCTCGCCGGCAAGTGGGACCTCTGGCTGCCCTCCCTGCATGCCCTCAAGCTGGAAACCGGCAAGGGGCGCTACCTCGCGCTCTGGCTCGACACCGCCGTCGAGGAGGAGATCGACCGTGAATGGAAGGTCTCCTCGGAATACGGATACCGGCTGAGCGCCCTCGCGCAGACCATGGTGCAGTGCGCCGTGTACCAGCTCATGCCCGAAGTCGAGGATGCCGGATGCGCCCCCGCCCCCCATCCCACGGCCTCGCTCTGCGACGCCCTCGCCGCAGAAGGCCTCGACTACCAGGAAGCCACCCATTCCATGCTTCCCAAATACAGCGTCCTCACGCCGTTCCCCTTCCACGGAGCATGCGACATCTGCTACCTGAGGAAGGAATGCCCCAAGGCCAACGGCCAGACGAACCAGTTCCGCACCATCGAAGTCGGCGGCGGCCCGAAGGCGCAGGCATGAACAGGGAAAAACTCAGGGAAGGCTTCTTCCATGTCTTCAAGGCGGCAGGCTACTCCCTCGCCGGCCTCCGGACCGGCCTGAGGCTCAGCCTGGCCTTCCGGCAGGAAGCCGCCATCCTGGCCGTCCTCATCGTGATGCTCGCCGCATTCGGCAAGCCCTTCACCACCTGGCTTGCGGCCCTGGGAGCCTGGTTCCTCGTCATGGCCGCCGAGCTCCTCAACACGGCCCTCGAGGAAACGCTGAACCTCATCACCAGGGACTACAACATCGCCGTGAAGCACGCCAAGGACATGGCCTCCGCCGCCGTGTTCCTCATGCTGGCGCTCAACGCCGGGCTCTGGTTCGCGATTTTCGTACTTAAGAGCTTCTGATCTCCGGAGATCCCATGGATACCATCTTTCTCAGAAAGGGTGAGGACAGGCGCCTGCGTGTCGGCCACATGTGGGTGTTCAGCAACGAGATCGATGTGAAGCGCTCCCCGCTGACATCGTTCGCGCCGGGGCAGGACGTCCTCGTCGCAGACAGCGGCGGCCGCATCCTCGGCACCGGCTATGTGAATCCGGCATCCCTCATCGCCGTACGCATGGTGAGCAGGAAGGAAGGCGAGGCCCTCGGCCCCGACCTGATACGCCGCCGCCTCACCGACGCACTCGCCCTGAGGGAGAGGATGTTCGACAGGCCGTTCTACCGCCTGTGCCATGGAGAAGGCGACCTGCTTCCCGGCCTCATCGCCGACAGGCATGGAAGCCACGCGGTATGCCAGATCACCACCGCAGGCATGGACTCCCGGACCGACGACCTCCTTTCCGTCCTCTGCGACCTCCTGCACCCCGAGACGGTCCTCCTCGACAACGACATCGCCTCGCGCACGCTGGAAGGCCTCGACAGGCATCAGAAGACCCCGCTCGGCCCCGTGCCCGAGGCGATCTCCATCGAGGAGAACGGCATGCGGTACACCGTCCCCCTCGCCTCCGGGCAGAAAACAGGATGGTTCTACGATCAGCGCCTCAACCGGGCGGCCATAGCCCCCTTCGTCACCAAAGGGGCCTCCGTGCTCGACTCCGTCTGCTCACCGGGCGCATGCGCAGCCTGCGCCGCACGACGCGGCGCGGGTTCCGTGGGCTTCATGGACGCCTCGGCCCAGGCGCTCGCCTTCGCACGGAGGAACGCCGAGGCCGCAGGCGCAGAGGCCGAAGAGCTGCAGGGTGATGCGCTCTCCCTCCTCGCATCGCTGAGGCGCGAGGGCCGCACGTTCGACATCGTCTGCCTCGATCCTCCGGCCTTCATCAAAAGGAAGAAGGATGCGAAGCAGGGCCTCGAGGCCTACGCGAGGGTCAACGAGCTCGGCATGGACCTCGTCAGGCCGGGCGGCCTGCTCATGACCTGCTCATGCTCGCATCACCTCGAAGCCGAGGCGCTGCGCTCCATCGTGACCAGGGCAGCGGGCAGGCGCCGCCGCCCCGCGCGGCTCCTCTTCCAGGGATTCCAGGGGCCCGACCACCCCATACATCCCGCCATGCCCGAAACGGCCTATCTCAAGGCTTTTCTCTTCCAGTTCCCCGACTGCTAGGGAACCGCTGATTTATTCAGAATAAATCAGCTCGATGCCCGAACCGGCTTCCGCCGTTTCGGGAAAGGCACGCCAACCTGCTCATTTAACGGGAAAAGTGAATTTTCCCTATTCGCAGGCTGCGGGCGTCCATGCGTGCATGGACGCCGGGAAGCGCTTTTTTCAGTGCTTCCCTAGCCATGTTCGGATACGAAAAGGCGGAGCGTCGCTCCGCCTTTTTCACATTCCTGTGTGAAAACAATTTTTATTATCATATAACATACTGTCATCTTTCAATTTTCGTACCACATACACGTCGCCGCCCTGGCGAATCGAAGCGATTTCCGATACGTTGCCGTTGCCGTTCCGCCGACTTCGGCAGCCTGCCATCCCCCTTCGGAAGGGCATCAGGCCGCAGGTTCTCCCATACGGCCACATTCATTCCGAATCCATGAGGTCCCCCATGTCCATTCAGGCCACCCGCATGCTCACCCCCGGCCCCACGCCCATACCTGACCGCATCCGCCTTGCCATGGCGGAACCCATCCCCCACCACAGGAAGGACGTGTTCAAGCAGATCATGGCCGAGAACGAAGACATGCTGAAAAAGCTCTTCGCCACGGAAATGCCCGTCATCCCCCTCTCCTCCTCCGGAACAGGAGCCATGACGGCGGCGGCCTTCAATCTCTTCGTCCCCGGGGAGCGTGTCCTTGTCGCGACGGCCGGCTACTTCGGCGAACGCTGGGTGGACATCGTCAAGAGCCGGGGCCTCGACCCCGTCATCATCCGCAAGCCCTACGGCTCCTCCTTCGATCCTGAGGAGATCCGCGCCGCCCTTGATGACGATCCCTCGATCTGCGGCGTCTTCATGCAGATTTCCGAAACCTCCACCGGCGCCCTCCATCCTGTGAAGGAAGTCTCGGCCATCACCAGGGAACGTGACGTCCTCATGATAGCCGACGGCATATCCGCCATCTCCATCTCGCCCGTCTTCATGGACGAATGGGGCATCGACTGCCTGCTCACCGGCTCCCAGAAGGGCCTCATGCTCCCCCCCGGAATGTCCTTCATCGCGCTTTCCCCCCGTGCCTGGGAAAAGGCGGAGAAGATATCCCAGCAGTGCTACTACTTCGACCTCGTCGCCGAACGCAAGAAGTGCGCCGAACGCCAGACGCACTACACCTCGCCCATCAGCCTGATCGTCGGCCTGAACGAGGCCCTCAAGATGATCTTCGAGTTCGGCCTCGACAACGTCTACAGGAAGCAGTGGGCCCTCACCCAGATGACCCGCGCCGGCCTCACGGCCATGGGCCAGGAGCTCTTCATCAAGGAAGAAGGCCGCTACACCTGGGGCCTGACGAGCATGGCCCTCCCCAAGGGCGTTTCCGCCGCCCCCATCGTGGCGAAGGCCTACAAGGAATTCGGCGTCATCCTGACCACGGGCCAGGCCGACATCAAGGACAGCGTCATCCGTGTGGCCCACATGGGCTGGGTGGACTGGGGCGACATCACCGCAGGCCTCCACGCCCTTGCGATGAGCCTCCCCGAGCAGCCGAAGGGCGCCTATCTCGAGGCAGCCCTCGAAGCCTACAGGAACGCCCTCTAGCATCATCCTGTCATGATCCGACAGAAGGGGCGCCGGCAATTGCCGGCGCCCCTTCTGCGTATCTGCCGATCGGAAAGGCGGCGACTCCGGGGGCCGAAATCCGATGTCCAAAGTGAGCACCCGGCCCCAGGCTCCATCCTCGGCACACACGGCCGGATACGGTATGTCTGCAGACAGAATATGTACGGGGTCCGTGAAGAAGAAAAGAGCCCTCCGGAATCCGAAGGGCTCTTTTCCTGATGCCGTATGGGAAGAAGCGCTACTTCCACGCATCCATGGAGCAGTGCTTCACGCGCTCGCGCTCTTCCGCGGCCTTGCCGTTGTTGAAGCGGTCGAGGGTGCCGACGAGGTAGCCGGTGATGCGGCGGATGCGCTCGAACTTGACGTTGGAGCCGATGAGGATCTGGTCTGCGTCGGCAGCCGCCATTTCTGATTTGCAGTGGATCATTGGACGAAGCTCCTTACAGTTTGATATTGGCTATTTTGTCACGGGATTCGCTGCGCTCGTCGCTGGAGCGGCTGTCGCATACATATCCCTTAAGTCGTTTCAAAGTGGAAAGGGGGATGCCTTCGCCGTCGCGTCTTCCGCAGCGGGGGCATACGTCGCCGATGATGCCCGTATATCCGCATACGGGGTCGCGGTCGACGGGGTGGTTGATCGAACCGTAGCCGATGCCCATCTCCTTCATGGCCTTGACGATGTCCTCGAAGGCCTGGAGGTTGTTGAGCGGGTCGCCGTCGACTTCCACATAGCTGATGTGGCCGCCGTTGGTGAACGCATGGTAGGGGGCTTCGAGACGGATCTTGTTGAAGGCCGTGATGGGGAAATACACCGGGATATGGAACGAGTTGGTGTAGTAGTCCCTGTCGGTGATGCCGGGGATGCTGCCGAAGAGCTTGCGGTCGTACTTGACGAAGCGCCCGGCAAGGCCTTCGGCGGGCGTGGCTATGACGGTGAAGTTGAGGCCCGTCTTCTCGCCCTGGGCATCGGAGCGCTCCCGTATGGTGCGCACGATGCGGAGGCCGAGCTCCTGCGCCTCCGCGGATTCGCCGTGATGGACGCCGAGAAGGGCCTTGAGGCATTCCGCCAGGCCGATGAAGCCGGTAGTGAGGGTGCCGTGCTTGAGTATCTCGCCGACCTCGTCGAACGAGGTGAGGTTGTCGGAATCAAGCCAGATTCCCTGTCCCATGAGGAAGGGATAGTTGCGGCAGCGCTTGTGGCTCTGTATTTCGAAGCGTTCGAGGAGCTGGCTGAACACGAGGTCGATGACCTTGTTCAGGTCCTCGAAGAAGCCTTCGATGTCCCCCCTGTGCTTCAGGCCCAGGCGGGGGAGGTTGATGGTCGTGAACGACAGGTTCCCGCGGCCGAACGTGGTCTCGCGGCTCTTGTCATACCTGTTCGCCATGACGCGGGTGCGGCAGCCCATGTACGCCACTTCATGGTCGGGATCGTCCCCCTGCAGATACTCCCTGTTGATCGGCGCCTCCATGAAGGAGAAGTTCGGGAAGAGGCGCTTCGCGGAAACGCGGCAGGCCAGCTTGAAGAGGTCGTAGTTCGGGTCCTCGGGATTGAAGCTGTAGCCCTCGCGGACCTTGAAGATATGGATGGGGAATATGGGGGTCTCGCCGTTGCCGAGGCCGGCATCCTCCGCGAGGAGGGTGTTCCTGATGACCATGCGGCCTTCGGCCGAGGTGTCGGTTCCATAGTTGATGGAGCTGAAGGGCACCTGCGCGCCGGCACGGCTGTGCATGGTGTTCAGGTTGTGCAGGAGGCCTTCCATGGCCTGGTAGGTATCCTTGTCGGTGCGGGCCACGGCCTTCGCCACGACACGGTCGGCCTCCTCGGCGGCAATGCCCTTCACGAGCTGGCTGCGGACGAAGGCAAGGCCCTCCTCGCCCAGTATCGACCTGAAGGATGCGTATTCCCCCGTAGGGAAGGCGAAGCCGCTGAGGGCGGCCTTCACGGAGCTGCGGAAGTCCTCGTCGGCATCGCGCATGTCGAGGGCGAGGTCGATGTTCTTGATGAAGCTGCGTGCGACGCCGGGGGCGAGGCCGTATTCGAAATTCGGTATGCTCTGGCCGCCGTGCTGGTCGTTCTGGTTCGACTGGATGGCGATGCAGGCAAGGGCGCTGGCGCACTGGATGCTGTTGGGCTCGCGCAGGAAGCCGTGGCCCGTATTGAAGCCGCCGTTGAAGAGCTTCTTGATATCTATCTGGCAGCAGGTCGTGGTGAGGGAAAGGAAATCCAGGTCATGGATATGGATATCGCCTTCCTCATGTGCGCGGCTGTGCTCAGGCGACAGGAGGTAGTTCTTGTAGAACGCCTTGGCGGCCTCGCTTCCGTAGCGGAGCATGGTGCCCATGGGCGTGTCGCCGTCGATGTTGGCGTTCTCGCGCTTGAGGTCGAGATCCTTCGCGTCGGTGAACGAAAGGTCGCGGAGGGTGTTCATCAGGCGGGTCTTCATCTCCCGCACGCGCGTGCGCTCGTTGCGGTAGAGGATGTACGCCTTTGCGGTGCGGGCATGGCCGTTCTCAATGAGGACCTTCTCGACCACATCCTGCACATGCTCGACGTCGGGCGTCTCGTTCCGCTCTGCGGCGAGCATGGAGGCTACCTGCTCGGCCAGGGCGCGCGACATCGTCCTGTCGGTGCCGCCCTGCGTCCGCGCGGCCCGGAAGATGGCCTCGTCGATTTTGGTGATATCGAAGGGCACGACACGGGAGTCACGCTTTTTAATGAAGCGAATGCCTGCAGGTTCCATATACCCTATACCCTCCTCGATAACACCGTAATACACTGAAAAAAATCGAACTATTATAAGCTCAAAAACAGTCTTCTGCTGTTTTCCCGCTCCCCGGAGCGGCATGGCCCCTCAGGGAGGACTGAGATTAGCCTGAGGCTTTTCCACGGTCAAGGCCACTTTTCCGGGAAAAAAAAGTTATCAGGCAGGAGTTCCGGAGCGAAGTCCGTAATCGCGCCGCATTCACGGCCTTCGCGGCCTTTGAAAAAATTTTTTGCCGCCGGCGGGGGAAACCGCATCCCTTGACAAAGGAATGCCCGGCAGGTACAAGACCCGTACGCAGTAGAAGGCCTGCATGCAGGCTTTCGCTACACCTGGTGCACCGCGGAAGGCGGTTGGATAGGGTGGCCTGAGTAACGGCCTCCCTTTTTTGTTATATATAAGGTAGTGACTATGGGAAAAGGGCTTTCACCCGAACAGATCATAGGCAGGGTCCGCGAAGCCGCGGAACCCGTAGCGGCTTCGTTCGGCCTGCAGCTGTGGGGCATTGAGATGGTCGCCGGCGGAAGATCCGTCGTACGCATCTATGTCGACGCCCCTGCGGCGGAGGCCGGAGATTCCGGAACCGGCGAGGACGGCATCCTCGAAGGGTTTTCCGTCGACCAGTGCGCCGACATCTCCCGTATGGTGGGCCTGGCGCTCGAAGTGGACGAGGTCTTCTCCGACGCATGGGTGCTCGAGGTCTCCTCCCCGGGATTCGACCGCATGTTCTTCAACGCGGGCCAGATGGCCGCGTATGTGGGAAGGGATGTGGACGTCATGCTTCTCGATGCCCACCCCGCCGTCACCGGCAGGAGGCGCTTCAAGGGGCCGCTCAAGTCCGTCTCCGGCGACACCTTCGTCGTGGAGGTCCTTGCGGCCCCTCGCGAAGGGGAGAAGCCCGTACCCGTGGACGCTTCCATCAGCTGGGGCATGGTCAAGAAGGCCCGCCTCATCCATATTTTCCCCGAGACGATCAAGCCCGGATCCGGAAGAAACGGCACGAAGCCTTCCGGCAAAGGCGGAGGTAAGCAGGCATGAGCATCGAACTGAAGAAAGGCATCGAGCAGATCAGCAAGGACAAGGGTTTTGACCGCGATATGCTCATCGGCATGCTTGAGGAAGCGGTACGTACGTCCGTTACCCGCAAGTACGGCGACGACCTCGACGTCGAGGTGCACTACAGCGACGACACCGGCGACATCGAGGTGTTCCAGTTCAAGTTCGTCGTCGAAGAGGTGGAGGATCCGCTGACCCAGATCTCCCTTGAGGAGGCCAGGCAGCACGACCCGTCCATCCAGCTGGACGACGAGATGGGATTCCGCCTCAAGGTGGAGGACCTGGGGCGCATCGCGGCCCAGTCGGCGAAGCAGGTGATCATCCAGCGCATGCGCGACGCCGAGCAGGAACTCATCTACAATGAGTACAAGGACCGCGTGGGCGAAATCGTCAGCGGCATGGTCCAGCGGCGCGACAAGGGCGGCTGGGTCGTCAACCTCGGCCGCACGGAGGCCCTGCTCCCCCGCGACGAGCAGATCCCCCGCGAGCACTACAAGCGCAACGACCGCGTGCAGGCCCTCATCATCGAGGTGCGCCGTGAAGGACGCGGCCCGCAGGTCATCGTCTCCCGCTCCCACCGCGACTACATGGCGGCCCTCTTCCGCCGCGAGGTGCCCGAAGTCGACGACGGCAGCGTGCAGATCATGGGCGTGGCCCGCGATCCCGGCTCCCGCGCGAAAGTGGCCGTGCTCTCCCGCGAGCGTGACATCGACCCCGTCGGCGCATGCGTCGGCGTGCGCGGTTCGCGCATACAGAACATCGTGCAGGAACTGCACGGCGAGCGCATCGACATCGTCGTATGGAATGCCGACATCGCCACCTATGCCCGCAACGCCCTCGCGCCTGCCGTGGTTTCCAGCATCAGCGTCGACGAGAGCGCCAACCTTCTCGAAGTGACCGTGCCGGACGACCAGCTCACGAACGCGATCGGCCGCAAGGGCCAGAACGTCAAGCTCGCCGCGAAGCTCCTCGGATGGAAGATCGACATCTTCTCCGAATCCCGTTCGGGCGAAGGCTCGGGAATCGGCCGCGGCCTTGAGCAGGTCGCAAGCGTGGCCGACATCTCCGTCGACGCGCTTGTCGCAGCCGGATTCCGCAGCCTCGGCGACCTCAGCTCGGCAGCCGACGCCGAACTGGCCGAAAAGCTGGCTCTCGGCGCCGACCGCATCGCAGACCTGCGTGCGGCACTCAATTTCCTCAGCCCCGTTACGGAACCGGACGAAGCGTCCGCCGTGGAAGAGGGCGAGTAGTATCATGGCGGAAAAGCATGAGCCTGCCCGCATGTGCGTGATATGCAGGCAGCGCTTTTCCAGAAACGCCCTTTCCCGGTTTGTCGCCGCCTCAGGCGATGCCGCCCGCACCGGAAACGGACTGGAAGCCGATCCGAAGCGCGTGAAGCCCGGACGAGGCTGGTATGTATGCGATTCGCCGGAATGCGTGGCGAAGTTTTCGGAAAGGCGTTTCAAGCGCAGATCACACAGGGAGAACGGAAATGGACAGAGATAGGAATCACGGCCAGGCTTCCGTTTCCCGGGAAAAATCAGACAAGGTCAAGGTGAATATGTCGGAAAACTCCGTGGAAGTTGTCCGCAAAGACGTCATCGTGCGTCGCCGCTCCAGGCCGGCACCCGCTGAAACGGCTGCTGCCGCTCCTGTTGCCGAAGCGAAGGTTGAAGAGAAGAAGGAAGCCGCCCCCGCGGCTGCCGCCGAGCCGAAGAACACCGCTGCCGAAGCCAGACCCGCCGCATCGGAAGACAAGGCGCCCGCTGAAGCGAAGGCCCCCCAGAAGGCCAGGGCGGTGCGTCCTGCGACGCCCGCCGCCCGCATCGTGCGCCCTGCCGGCGCTCCCGCCGAGGCAAAGCCCGCCCCTGCCGCAGCAAAAATCGTCGAGCCCGCTGAAAAGCGGCCCGCCGTCAAGACTGCTGCGGAGCCGAAGGCTGCGGCTCCTGCCGCCGCCAAGGCCGAAAAGCCCGCCGAGGCAAAGCCTGAAGTGAAGGCCGCCCCTGTGGAGAAGAAGCCCGAGGCCGCTCCCGAGGCCAGGCGCGAAGCGAAGCCCGCCGCAGCGGAGGAAAAGCCCCGCAGCGACCGCGGCCGCAGGTCCGCCGTCGCCTCCGCCAATCCCGAAGGCTCTTCCCAGCCCAGCCTGCTGCCCCCGGTACAGGAACGCAGGCATGCTCCCGCCTCCGATGAAGGCGACCGCAGGAAGCCCGCCCCGCAGGCCCCTGCCGACACCACGCCCCGCGTGCGCGTGATCTCCCGCCCCGATCCGGCCCAGGCCCGCATCGTCCGCCCCGCGGCTCCCGGCGAATCCCGCCCCGGAAACCGCGACGACCGCCCCCGCGGCGACGGCATGCGCAGGGACATGCGTGACGGACGCGGCACGGACGACAGGGACCGCGACAGCCGCCGTCCTTCCGGGCCCCGTCCCGGAGGCCCCCGTCCTTCCGGCCCCCGCCCCGGAGGAGCCCCCTTCGGCGCCGGATTCGCCCAGCAGCCTCCCATGGATAACGAGCAGAGCCGCAAGAAGCGCAACAAGACGCGCCACACGACCGACTTCTCCCAGGAGAACGAGGACTTCTCGCGCCGCCGCACCGCCGCCGCGGTCTCCATGCCCGACATGATGGACGATGAAGACGGCGTCGTGCGCACCAGGCGCTCCCACAAGCCCAAGAAGCAGCACTCCGCACCCGCAGCCTCCACGCAGCCGATGAAGGCCGCCAAGCGCAAGCTGCGCGTGGAGGAATCCATCCGCGTGGCCGACATGGCCCACCAGATGGGCATCAAGTCCGGCGACGTGATCAAGGTCCTCTTCGGCCTCGGCGTCATGGCCACCATCAACAACGCCCTCGACATCGACACCGCCACCCTCGTGGCCGCCGAATTCGGCTACGAAGTGGAAAAGGTCGGCTTCTCCGAAGAGAACTACCTGCTCCCCGCCGTCGAGGACACTCCAGAAATGCTCAAGCCTCGTCCGCCCGTCGTCACCATCATGGGCCATGTCGACCACGGCAAGACCTCTCTGCTCGACGCCATCCGCAAGACCAGCGTCACCAGCGGCGAAGCCGGCGGCATCACCCAGCACATCGGCGCCTACCATGTCAGGACCAAGCGCGGCGACATCGTCTTCCTCGACACGCCCGGCCATGCCGCGTTCACCGCGATGCGCGCCCGCGGCGCCCAGGTCACCGACCTCGTCGTCCTCGTCGTCGCCGCTGACGACGGCGTGATGGAGCAGACCCGCGAAGCCATCAACCACTCGCGCGCCGCAGGCGTGCCGATCCTGGTCGCAGTGAACAAGATCGATAAGGAAACCGCCAACCCCGACCGCGTGCTCCGCGAGCTCTCCGAGCTCGGGCTCCAGCCCGAGGACTGGGGCGGCGACACCGTGGTCGGCATGGTCTCCGCCAAGACGGGCAAAGGCCTCGACGACCTGCTCGAGCTCATCGCCCTCCAGGCCGAGATCCTTGAGCTGAAGGCGAACCCCGACAAGCCCGCCCGCGGCCATGTCGTGGAAGCCAAGCTCGACAAGGGCCGCGGCCCCGTGGCCACCGTCCTCGTACAGGAAGGCACCATCCACCAGGGAGACGTCTTCGTATGCGGCGTGTACTCCGGCAGGGTCCGTGCGCTCTTCAACGACCAGGGCCGCAAGATCAAGGAGGCAGGACCTTCCATGCCTGTGGAGATCCAGGGCTTCGAGGGCGTCCCGGAGGCCGGCGAGGAATTCGTCTGCCTTGAGGACGAGAAGACCGCCCGCCGCATTGCCGAGACCCGTGCCGCGAAGCTCCGTGAGAAGGAGCTCGCCAAGGTCTCCAGAGTGACACTTGAGAACTTCCTCAAGCAGAGCGCCGATTCCCGCGAGACACTTGCCCTCAATGTCGTCCTCAAGGCAGACGTGCAGGGCTCTCTGGAAGCAATCACGGAATCCCTCAGGAAGCTCAGCACCGAAAAGGTGCGCATCGAGATCATCCACGGCGGCGCAGGCGCGATTTCCGA
>JAKSQA010000049.1 GCA_024404335.1 Mailhella sp. | reverse complement strand
CGACATGAACGTGACCCAGAATATGTTCTGCCAGTTCTCACCTGCGCAGCCGTCCTCACCGCATTCGTAGCGGTGTTCGAGAAGGCCTCGTATCAGGTAGTACACTCCCCCGAGGGCGATGAGGGACATGAGCGTTTCGGGGAAGATGCGGCTCACGCCTTCCGATTCGGGGTACTGGGCGAAGAACGCTCCGGCTATTGCGAGAAATCCGACGCCGGTCCAGATGTCAGATGAGCCTTTAAGCATTGCCGGCCTCCTTCTTTCCGTGGTTTTTTTTCAGCTTGATGATGAAGGGGGTGGCGAGGGAGAGGCACAGGGCGACGAGGAGCACCTTGTTGACGGTGCCGGCGGTCATGACCTCGAGGAATCCGCCATCGGTGGCTGCGGCGAGGCCGAAGCATTTGCCGAGGTTCTCTTCGATCATCGGGCCGAGGATGACGCCGAGCGCCATGGCGCCGGTATCCCAGCCGAGTCGTCCGCCGAAGAAGCCGATGAGGCCGAAGAATACGACAATCCAGATATCGACATAGGAATTGGCGATGGCATAGGCGCCGATGAAGGAAAGCACCACGATTGCGACGGCGACGAATGTGAGCTTGACGTTCAGCAGCTTGGCCATGAACGAGCAGAGGATGAAGCCCACGGGAATCATCAGCAGGTTGCCGGCGAACTGGCTGAATATGAACGTGTACGCGAGTTCTCCGGTAGTCGAGAAGATTTTGAAACCGGGCTGTATGCCGTGGGCCATGAGGGCGCCCAGCATGACGGCGGCAACGGCGGATCCGGGGATGCCCAGAGTAAGCATCGGAATCAGCGAACCACCGATAACGGCGTTGTTTGAGCTTTCGGAAGCGGCGACGCCTTCGATGGCGCCCTGGCCGTATTCTTCGGGATGCTTCGACCAGCGCTTCGCTTCGTTGTAGGAGATGATGGAGGCGATTTCACCGCCTGCGCCGGGCAGCATGCCGATGAGCGTTCCCATGATGGAGGAGCGGAGAAGCACGGCCTTGCATTTGGTAGCCAGGGTTCTGGCCACTTCCCGGAATGCTCCCTTGTGCGGCTGGTAGTTTGCCACATATTCACGGTTGCTGCCTATGAGGACCAGCACCTGGGAGAAGGAGAAGAGCCCTATCATGCAGGGGATGACGGAGATACCCTGTTCGAGCTGGTAGAGGCCGAAGGTGAAGCGCATGTCGCCGGTGTTCGGATCCATTCCTATGCAGGAAAAGAGGATGCCGATGGCTCCGGAGATGATGCCCTTGCCCATATTGTCGGCGCTCATGACGGCGATGGTCGAAAGGCCGAATACGCAGAGCCAGAATTTTCCGGGCCGCCGAACTGCAGGGAAAAGCGGGCCAGGGGAGCGGCCATGAAGAGCAGGAATAACGAGCCGATGATGCCACCGAAGGAGGAGGAGAGCAGGGATGTGTAGAGGCCTCTGTCGGCACGGCCCGCCTGGCACATCGGCCAACCGTCGAACGTAGTCGCGACGGATGAGGGGGTTCCCGGTGTGCGGATGAGGATGGCGGAGTTTGCGCCGCCGTAGATGGCACCGATATAGATGGCGCCGAGCATAACAAGGCCGGTTGAAGGGTCCATTGTGAAGGTGACGGGAACCATGAGTGCCACACCCATGGTGGCCGAAAGGCCGGGCAGAGCGCCGATGATGATGCCTCCTGCCAGGCCGACGATCATCAGGAAGATGTTCAGCGGCTGCAGAAGATTGAGGATGGAAGGAATGGCGAATTCCAGCACAGCCAGCTCCTTGTCAGGAATACTGTTGACGGGCATGTGGCGGAATGCCGCAAGGCCCTGAAACCTCCCCTGCAGAGACTGCAGGGGAGGAGCCGATACGGGGCGTGCCCGTTATGTCTTACTTGATGATGCCGGCGCCCTTGAGAAGGGCTTCGCTCTTGGCGAACTGGTCGGTCATCCATGCCTGGAATTCTTCACCGTCCATGTATTCCTCAGGCTGGCCGCCCTTGATCATTTCGGCGCGGTATTCGGGATCGGTGCCGATCTTCTTGAAGATCTCGCGGAGGGCCTTCACCTGGTCGGCGCTGAGGCCGGCGGGGGCGACGAAGCCGCGGCGGATGTCGGACACGATGTCATAGCCAAGGGACTTCATGGTGGGGACATCGGGGATGAAGGTCTTGTTGGGCTGCTCGGAAGCGATGGCGAGGATGCGGGTTTCGTCCTTCGCACGCATGAGGTCGTTCAGGTTGCCGAAGGCCACGTCGATTTCGCCGCCGAGGAGGGCGACGTTCTGGTCGGCGGCACCCTTGTACCAGACAGGGGCGAACTTGTACTCAGGGTACTTCTTCTGCATGTCAAGCATCATGAGGTGCTGGCCGGTCTTGGGGCCGCTCATGCCGAGCTTCATCTTGCCGGGGTTTGCCTTGACCGCATCGAGGAGTTCCTGGAGGGTGTTATACTTGCTGTCCTTGCGGACGGCGACGACCTGGGGGTCATTCACGACCTGGCAGATCCAGGTGAAGTCCTTGCGGGCATCATACTGGGCGCTGGCTTCGAGGCTCTGGAAGATGCAGTGGGGCACGTTGATGCCGCCGATGGTCTGGCCGTCGGCCTTTGAACGGGCGATTTCGGTGAAGCCGATCTTGCCGCCGGCACCGGGCTTGTAGACGAATACCCAGGGAGCCTTGTCGCAGTACTTGTTCCAGTACTTCTGCATGAGTCGGGCCTGCACGTCGCTGGATCCGCCGGCGGTGAAGGCAATGACCATGTTGATGGGCTTTTCAGGATAGGCGGCCTGGGCGGCGGGCAGGGCGCAGCCGAGCATGAGGGCCATGGCGAGAAGGGACTTGGTGAGAAAACGCATTTCAATCCTCCCGGATAGAGTTGCTTAGGCGTCTGCCTAAGAGTTATGAAATATATAAAATATCTTATATAAGAATGTCAATGTTCTTATGAACGACTGTTGATGCTGACTATTCTGTGAAACGATGTTTGCGATATTTTTTGATTTGTAATAATTTGAAATATAAGAAAAATGTTTACCGTCTCCCTTGGTGGAGTGATGGGCGGCTGCATAGGGGGAGGTATGGAAAAAGCCGGCAATACCTTGAAAACGGTATCGCCGGCTTTTTGCTGCGGGGAAGAATGGAAGGATGTGAAGGAGTATCCGGAGGGTGGAAATCAGATGAGGGAGAGCATCTGATTGGGGCTGTCTATGAATGTCGTGGCCCCTTCCTCGGCGAGCCGTTCCCTGGTGCGGAATCCCCAGGTCACCGCGATGAGATCCACATCCGCGTTCCGGGCCGTCTGTACATCCACCTCGGAGTCGCCGATGTAGACCGCATGGCGGAGGTCGGTCTTGAGATCGCTGATCGTCTGAAGGAGTGAATCGGGGGCCGGCTTGCGGGAAATGCCGGGGCGCTCGCCTATTGTATAGGTGAACATGCCGGGGAAGTACTTGTCGGCTAGGATGCGGACTTCTCTGTCCTCCTTGTTGGAGACTACTGCAAGCTTGAAACCCCGCGATTTGAGTTCGGAGACAAGCTCGACAATTCCAGGGTAAGGACGGGTGGAGTCATTGCAGTGCGCGGCATAATAGGTCTGGAAATCGTTGAAAAGGCCGGCATACCGGGGATCGTCAGGACCAAACCCCGCGGAACGCTCGATCAGCTTGCGGACACCGTTCCCTACGAATCCGCATATTTTCTGCAGAGGATGCTGCGGCAGGCCGTTCATGGCCAGGGCCATGTTCACGCTGCCGCCAAGATCCTGAAGCGTATCGAGAAGGGTGCCGTCGAGGTCGAAGATGATAGTATCGTACCGCATGGATGTCCTTTGGCTTTTTGCATATTAGGGAAACGCTGAAAAAGCGTTTCCCGGCGTCCATGCTCGCATGGACGCCCGCAGCCTGCGAATAGGGGAAATTCACTTTCCCCGTTAAATGAGCAGGTTGGCGTGCCTTTCCCGAAGCGGCGGAAGCCGGTTCGGGTATCGAGCTGATTTATTTTCGAATAAATCAGCGGTTCCTTAGAATTGCACGAAACGCCGTGTTATCAGCAAGATAGTTGTTTGGCAAGTCTTATATACTATATCATATAGTATAATTGACATGATCTGCAGAGCGGGTCTAGAGAAGACTAGAGCATACGGGAGGCGGTTATGGAAAGGCTTATCGTACTCGGAACAGGAGCGGCGCGCGCCGTGCGATACTACAACACCTGTTTTCTACTTGAAGGAGACCAGGGGCGGATTCTTGTTGATGGCGGGGGAGGCAACGGAATTTTCCGCCGCCTTGAGGCTGCGGGAAAAAGCCTGAATGATATCGACGATATCTTCGCGACACACGAGCACATCGACCATATACTCGGCATTATCTGGATTATCCGGATGAGTGCGACCGCTTGGCTTTCCGGCCGCAGGACGGTTCCTCTGCGCATCCACTGCCACAGCCTGCTTGCGGAGAAGCTGAGGACGATCTGCGAGCTGACACTTAGCAGGAAGCAGGGTGCCGTCCTTGGGACAGGCGTCGTGTTCCTCCCGGCACATGATGGGGAGAAGCGGACCATCGCCGGACATGAGGTCACATTCTTTGACATCGCGTCGAAAAAGGCCATGCAGTTCGGCATGCATGTTGAGTCGCAGGAGGGGCAGCGCATACTTTTCTGCGGTGATGAGCCGTACCGTGGAAGAGACAGGGCTCTGCTGCATGGCACGGACTGGGTGTTCCACGAAGCCTTCTGCCTGCAGCGGCATGATTCGGTGTTCAATCCTCACCGCATCGGCCACAGCACTGTGCTGGACGCCGCTTCGGTCGCAGCTTCCGTCGGAGCAGGGAATCTTGTGCTATGGCACACCGAGGACAGCGAAACGGTAGGCACCAGGAAAGAACTGTATTCCGAGGAGGCGCGCAGGGTCTTTTCCGGCGGGATATTTGTCCCTGAAGATCTGGATGTTATCGCGTTGAGATAGCGGCCGGCCGCGTGAATCCGTTGAAGGAGGTTCGTGACGTGAACGTGGTGAGTGCGAGGGGGCAGGTGAGGCTGTACGGTGCTATCACGGGGGCCTGCGTTGCCGGAGACTCCATGCTTTATGTCGCGCTGCCGCTCTACTGGCAGGCGGCCGGTCTTGGGTCTCTGTGGGAGGTCGGTCTGATTCTTTCCCTGAACAGGCTGGCGCGGATTCCGTTTAATCCGCTGGTCGGATGGATGTATTCCCACCTCAGCACGAAAAGCTGTGCATGTTTGGCTGCAGCAGTGGCGCTATGCGTTACTGCGGGATATGGTTTCGCCCATGGCCTGGCGGCGTGGGCGGTGCTCCGCGTCCTGTGGGGGTTCGCATGGGCGCGTCTTAACATGGGAGGCATGTTCACCGTGCTGGACCTTGCCGCCGACGGGGACAGGGGGCGTCTTACCGGCATTTTCGGCGGCACGTGGCAGATAGGCAAGCTCGTGGGGATGCTTGGGGGCGGCTTTGTGGCCGATATATTCGGCCTTTCCTCTGCGGCATGGTTCTGTTCAGCAGTCCTTCTGTCGGGTGCGGCGGGGCTTCCTTGCCTGGCATATACGCTTCCGTCGAAGAGAGCCGTGAAGAAAAATTTCGAAATTTCCGGTCTGCTGGCCATGCTGCGGACACGGGAGTTTTTCCTGGTCATGCTGGCAGCCGTTGTGACGTCTTTCATCATGGGAGGAGTGGTGCAGTCCACGCTGAGTAGCCTTATGAAGTCCTGCTGCGGCGATACCGTGGAGATGCTTCCGGGAATATTCATCGGATGCGCGACCGCTGCCGGAATAATCCAGGGCATACGCTGTGCATGGGAACCCTTCCTGGCGCCATGTATAGGACGTCTTACGGATATGATAGGGCGCAGGGAACTCATCTTCGGCCTCATAGCGCTGTTCACGGCTGTGGTTTCCGCGCTGCTCGTAGTGCGGATGCCCTTGCCGGCATGGATAGGACTTCTTCTGCTGCTCCAGCTCTGCAATACCCTGCTCACGACATTGAGTGACACGTTGGCAACCAACGCTGCCAAGAGGATGCCTGTTCTGATCATCACGGGGTATACGCTGGCGGTCGATTTGGGATTGGCTGCGGGCCCCTTGTTTGCCTTCGGCCTGTCACAGGCTGTCGGCATTGAGGCTGTGTATGTCATTATGGCAGGAATTTTTGCTTCTACCGCATTGGTGTGGCTTCGCCTTATATGGGACAAAGACCGGAAGGGCGAAGACTGAACTTTCCAATCCGTTTGTCCATATCACTGTCCTGCCATCCGGCGAAACGCACATCGGCTGGCTTTATCCCCGCTAAATACGGCAGGCCGTCGGATTGCCGCATTTATGGGGCAATGCTGTGGCCTGCGTGACGGTTTTGAGAAAAAAGAAAGGGTTTCGGTAGTTTATCTACTGAAACCCTTATCTTTCATTGCTTGCTGGCGGAGAGAGAGGGATTTGAACCCTCGATACAGGTTTATGCCCGTATACTCGCTTAGCAGGCGAGCTCCTTCGGCCGACTCGGACATCTCTCCATGTCGCTGTCGCAACAGCGGCAAAATAGCCTTAGGGGGTGATGTTGTCAAGCGTTATTTCATGTAGAGCGTGGAGGCGTCGAAAATGCCGTGGATGCTGTCGGCATAGAATGCCGTGCGCAGGCCGAAGACGGAGACGAACGCGATGACCGCCTGGGGTATGAGCGTGACGCGGCCCATGTGGGAAAGGCCGATGACCACGCCGCTGAAGATGACGCCCATCCAGTACATCTGCGTCTGCATCCAGATGAAGGCCGACTTCTTCATGAGCGGGTCATCCCAGGCTATGCAGGGGATGAGCGCGGTGATGACGAGCATGATCCAGAGGCAGATTCGCAGGGGCATGTAGAACCTGCCGTACCGCACGGCGGGGTCTTCGGGTTCGCCCAGCTGCACCATCTGCGAGACGGCGGCGCCGAGTATGACCGTGCAGAGCGGGAAGAGGGCCAGCGGGAAGAGGCCGGAGGGATCGGTGAATGCCGCGGGGACGGCGGAGACCGATTCGGCGCCCACGCAGACCAGTCCGGCGAGGCAGGCGGCGGGCCCGCCGAGGGCCACGCACGCCAGAGTGACGCGGCACTCGGTTGCGGGCGAGACGCCGAAGAACACCGAGTTGTCGAGCTTCGAGCCGGCGAGCGCGTACGCGCCGCCGTCCGCCGTGCCGTCCAGCGTCAGGACCTTCGTCCCGGCGTCATACGTCCAGCCCTTGCCGCTCCCGAGCGAAAGGACGTCGCCGTTGACGGTGAGCTCGGCC
>JAKSQA010000048.1 GCA_024404335.1 Mailhella sp. | reverse complement strand
CCGAAGGAGCGCCCCGCGCCGAACGAAGGCTCGGGAGCGGCCCTGCGGCGCGCGGTTCCGCCGCCGTAGTTCTCGTATATCTCCTCAAGCATGCCGTAGGGCAGCTCCCGCACGAAGGGGCTGGGCGTCGCAGGCTCCTGGCCGCCCGATGACCTGCTGTACAGGCTGAGCGGCGAGAAGAGGTCCAGGGTGTCCTTGGCCCGCGTACACGCGACATACATGAGCCGCCGCTCCTCCTCGAAATCCTCGGGGCGGACAAGCGCATGGCGCGAGGGGAAGCGGTCCTCCACCAGGTCGATGAGAAGCACCGCCGACCACTCCAGGCCCTTGGCCGAATGCACGGTGGAAAGCGTGATGCGCGGCTCCTCCCCGCCCTCCTCGGAATCCTCCGGGCTCTCGAGGGAAAGGTCGGCGATGAACGTCTGAAGGTCGTCATACTGCACGGCCATGGAGGAAAGCTCCTCCAGGCCCTGCTCACGCCGGGGCCAGTCCTCAGGGAAGAGCTCCTGCAGCTTGGGCCGGTACGCCTCGAGGATGCGGCCCACCACCTCTATCGGAGAGGCCTTCTCCATGCGCAGCGCGCTGATGAGGCCGAGATGCTCCAGGAAGTCGGGCCATCTTCTGCAGGCCTTCTCCAGCGCCGGGCCGTCGCCGGCGGCCGCGAGGTCGAACAGCTTCCGCGACGTCTTCGGGCCGATGCCCTTCGAGAGCGCGGCGATACGGTCGAACGAGGGAAGGTCCAGCGGATTGCCCACCAGCCTCGCGAAGGCCATCACGTCCTTGATGTGGGCGGCCTCGGAATAGCGGAGGCCGCCGTACTTGCGGAACCTGATGCCGCGCCTGTTCAGCTCGACCTCAAGATGGTACGACTGGTAGCCCGACCGGAAGAGCACGGCGATCTCCCCGTAGGGCACCGTGGCGAGGAGCTCCTCGATGCGCCTTGCGGCGAGCTGGGCCTGCGTGAGGTCGCTGAGCGGCCTGTAAAGCGTCACAGCCCTGCCGCCGGAAACGGGACGGCGGGAGAACAGATGCTTCCTGTAGCCTTCGGAGGTGTTCTCCAGCAGGCTGTTCGCCACATCGAGCACCGGCTGCACGGAACGGTAGTTCTCCTCAAGCCGTATGATGCGGGTTCCCGGGAAGAGGTCGGGGAAATCGAGGATGTTGTGGACCGTGGCGCCGCGGAACGCGTAGATGGACTGCGCATCGTCGCCCACGGCCATGATGTTGCCGCCGTTCCCCGCCAGAAGGCGCACGATGCGCGCCTGGACCTTGTTGGTGTCCTGGTACTCATCCACCATGATCCGGCTGAACCGGTTCCGCTGGCTCTCCAGAGCTTCCGGAGGTTCAAGGAAAAGCCTTTCCACTGCGAAGAGGAGGTCGTCATAGTCCAGCAGGGAATGCTCGCGCTTGTACTTCGCGTACGCCTCGTTCAGCTCCAGCAGGCCCTCCGCATGCGGCAGCAGATGCTGGGCCTCCTTCGAGAGGAGGTCACCGAGGTCGACCTCCTTGTTGCGCGCCTTGCTGAAAAGGCCGAGGATCGCCTGCGTCTTGGGGAAGCTCCTGTCCCCCTTTCCCAGCCGGAGCGCCTCCTTGCATGACGACACCGCCTCGGTGCTGTCGGAGGTATCCATGATGCTGAGGCTGCCCTTCATCCATGAGGGAGGGAAGCGCCGGAGCACCGAGAACGCGTAGCTGTGGAAGGTTCCGCCCTGGACGCCCAGGAGCTGCCCGTCCAGAAGCCTCGAGGCTCTGTTCAGCATCTCCTGCGACGACTTCCGCGTGAACGTGAGCAGCAGCATCGAAAAGGGGTCGACGCCCTGCCCGGCAAGCCAGGCAAGCCTGTACACGATGGTGCGGGTCTTGCCGCTGCCGGCGCCGGCGATGACGAGCATGGGCCCGTCGCCGGCGGTCACGGCCTCCCTCTGGGCCTCGTTGAGGGTCGATATGTCTATCATTCGGATTCCTCTCCGGCTTCGGAGGCAGGGGCTCCCGCGGCACGGAGCAGGCCCCAGAGCTCCGCGATGCCCAGCTTCGACACCGACGAGACGCACACGGGCCTCATGCCCAGCACCTTCTCCCATGCCTTCTGCTGCGCAGCGCGCTCCCTGAGCGTGCACTTGTCGGACTTCGTCAGCACGCCGATGACGGGCAGCCTGTGGGCCCTGGCGAAATCCGCCATCACGCGGTCCGACTCCTGCATGGGGATGCGGCAGTCGATGAGCAGCGCAAGGGCCTTCAGCGTGGGCGTGTCCTCAAGGTACTTCCTGATGAGCTCCGCCCAGCTCCTGCGCTCCTCATGCCCGCGGCGGGCATATCCGTACCCCGGAAGGTCGGTGAGGCAGAACCCGTCGGGCTTGACGAGGAACAGGTTGACGGAGCGCGTCTTGCCCGGCTCCGAGCTGACCTTGGCGAGCTTCTTCCTGCGGGCCAGGGCGTTTATGAGAGACGACTTGCCCACGTTCGATCTCCCGGCAAGCGCGATCTGAGGCATGTCGTGCGCTGCGGCGTCAAGCTGGCCCAGCGTGTACAGAGTGGCCAGGAGTTCGAGCTCAGGCAGGGCGCAGGGGCTTTTTTCAGGAGTTGTTTCGGCCATGGTGTTCCTCTTCTGTTGACAAAGTGCGGCTGTATCGGACAATATATCTTGCTTTGCAGACAGGTGAGATTATCCTGCTCCGCCTTAAAAGGCAAACACTCCGCCCGCCCTTCCGGGCCGGCGGATGCGGGCCGGTGCTCCGGCCTGCGCACCATACCATATTTCCTTCCCGGAGGCTCCCCATGTATTCCACTACTGACTTCCGCCGCGGTCTGAAGATCGAGATCGACGGTACCCCCTTCGAAATCGTCGAATTCCAGCACTTCAAGCCCGGCAAGGGCGGCGCCATGGTCCGCACCAAGCTCCGCAACATCCTGAACGGCCGCGTTGTGGACAACACCTTCCGCTCCGGCGAAAAGGTGGGCAAGCCCGACATGGAACAGCGCGACATGCAGTTCCTGTACCGCGAAGGCACCGACCTCGTCCTCATGGACATGACCACCTATGAGCAGATCAACCTGCCTGAAGCCGAAACCGACGGCAAGGCCGACTTCCTGCTCGAATCCCAGCAGTGCCGCGTGCTTCTCTACAACGGGCAGCCCATCGACATCGAAATCCCCGTCAGCCTCGTCATGACCGTCACCCAGACCGAACCCGGCGTCAAAGGCGACACCGTCTCCAACGTGACCAAGCCCGCCACCCTCGAGACCGGCGTCGTCATCCAGGTGCCGATCTTCGTGAACGAAGGCGACCGCGTCAAGGTCGATACCCGCACCCGCGAGTACCTCGGCCGCGACTGATCCCCCCTGCCTTACGGCGATGCGGGCAAACGCCGGGCGTCTTCCCGCCTCTTTTTTTTCCCGCCCCGCCTGCAGGGCACGGCACGCGGCGTGCCGGCACGCCGCACTACCCCTCCACGGGGCCGATTCGGAGCATTAAGGCGATGTACGGACACAGGCTGATACGCGAACTGCTTGGGCTGCTTTTCCTCTTCTGCGGTCTGCTCATGCTGCTCAGCCTCTGGAGCTACGACATCAGCGACCCGACGTTCAACCTCGCCGTCAGCAGGGCGAAGCTGCCCGCCGTCCACAACGCGGCCGGGCTCTTCGGCGCCTATCTTTCCGGATTCCTTGTCGATTCCTGCGGCCTCGGGGCCTTCCTCTGGATCATATTCTTCCTCGCCGTGGGCGCCGGCTTCGTCTCCCGCTGGATCGTCATCAAATGGTACCGCTGGATCGGCTACCTTCTGCTCTTCGCCTGCACCGTCACCTTCGCCTCGGCACTGGACATCAGCTGGCACGGAATCCGCGGCGGCGGCCTGCTCGGGACATACCTGAGCGCCTCCTCCTATGTGTTCTTCAGCCCCGTGGGGTCGGTCCTCGTATGGGGCTTCATCTTCCTCATAGCCATGGAGCTCTCCTTCAGCATCTCCTGGCTGGCCATCATCCTGGCCCTCGCCGCCGCAGTCTCCAAACTCATCCCCGACATGGGAGACGAAGGCCTGCCCCGGCCCGATTTCGCCGAAAAGCTGAACAGGCTCAGGAATCTGCGGATCCCCCGCCCCCGACGCCCGCAGAAGGATGAGGAGCCCGCCGCTCCCGAATTCGACATCATCCGTGAGGCGCAGGGGCTTCCCGCGCAGGATGAAGCGGCCGGGGATGCCTCGCTCCATGGCGGGACGGATCAGGAGGAGCAGCTTCAGATCGCTCCGGCCTCCGAGCCATGGGAAAGCGCTTCCGCAAACGCTGCCGCATCCGCCGACAGCGGCCCCGCCTTCCTCATCAACGACCCCTTCGACGAGCCTGATGCACTGACCGCCCCCAGAGGCACGGCGTTGGATGACCTCCCCGACGCCGGAGATTCCCGAACCTCTTCCGGCCCCCTCCTTCTCGACCTCGACGGAGCCGCCCCCCAGGCCGCACCCCTCTCCGAACCTGCGCCGGAAAAGGACGGACTCGAACTTCTGCCGGACGACGATGACGCCGCAGCTCCCGCCGACGCCCCTGCCGGATTCCCCCAAAATGCCTCGGTCCAGCCGGAACAGCCTCAGTCTGCTCCGGCCTCCGAACCACGGGAAACCGCTTCCGGAAACGCTGCAGCATCCGCCGACAGTGCCCTCTCCTTCTGTGATGTCTCCGATGCCCAGACGGCGCCGCCCGCATCCGGCAGCCCGGCCGATGTCCTCCCCGGCGCCGGGGAGCTCCGAACCGCCTCCCTCCTTCTCGATCTCGACGGAGCCGCCCCCCAGGCCGAGCCCGTCTCCGGACCCGCACCGGAAAAGGACGGCTTCGATCTTCAGCTGAACGGCGATGACGCCGCTGCTCCCGCCGGAAATTCCGAAGAGCGCCCTGCCGCCCTGAGCCTCGACGAGCCCGAAAGCGCCGCCGCCGTGGGATTCACCGAAGCTGCGGAAGCACCCGGACGGTCCACGGCGCAGACGCCTGCCCCCCGGACTGCGGATGATACCCCCCTTCCGGAGGATGAAATCGACGCAGAGGACCGCGAGAGCCTGGACCGGCAAGTCAGCGACGCCCTGGCGCGTCAGGAGGAGCTCGATACGCCTTCCGCCGCACCGGCCACGCCTCTCCAGCCCGAGCCTGCCCCGAGGCCCGTCCTCAAGCCGCGCAGGCAGTACGCCATGCCCACCACGGAGCTGCTTGACGCCATACCCGAGACGGCGGCGCTCAGCCGCCCCGACCGCGCGATGCTCCTCCAGCAGGGCGAGGCCGTCATCACATGCCTGAGGAACTTCAATGTCAATGCCGACCTCGCCCGGATCACGCCCGGCCCGGTCGTCACCATGTTCGAGGTCCGGCCCGCCCCCGGCGTGAAGGCCACCCGCATCACGAACCTCGCCAACGACCTCGCCATGTCGCTCAAGGCCCTTGCCGTGCGCATGCAGGCCCCCGTGCCGGGAACGGACACCGTAGGCATCGAGGTGCCCAACGACAAGCGCCAGACCGTCTTCTTCCGCGAGATCATAGAACACTCGAGCTTCACCGAAGCCCGGTCGCTGCTGAGCATCGCGCTCGGCAAGGACATCAGCGGCGTCCCCGTCTCCGCGGACCTCGCGAAGATGCCCCATCTGCTCGTCGCCGGCGCCACCGGCAAGGGCAAGAGCGTCTGCCTCAACTCCATACTCATAAGCCTGCTCTTCCGCGCACGCCCCGACGAGATGAAGCTGATCCTCGTCGACCCGAAGCGCGTGGAGTTCTCCATGTACGCCGACCTTCCGCATCTGGTCCATCCCGTCGTCACCGACATGGACTTCACGAAGAACGCCCTGCTCTGGGCCGTCGACGAGATGATGCGCCGCCTCGACGTGTTCTCCGACGCCATGGTGCGCAACATCACCGGCTACAACGACCGCATCAGGGAGCTCAGGGCCCAGGTCGAGGCAGGCGGCCCCATCCCCCGCGACAAGGACGGACGGGAGCTGGACCTCGAGCCGATGCCGTTCCTCGTCATAGTCATCGACGAGCTCGCCGACCTCATGCAGATGAAGCGCAAGGAGGTGGAGGGCCCCATCATCCGCCTCGCCCAGATGGGCCGCGCCGCCGGCCTGCACCTCATCATCGCCACCCAGAGGCCCAGTGTCGACGTCGTCACGGGCCTCATCAAGGCGAACTTCCCCTGCCGCATCGCCTTCCAGGTCACGAACGGGCAGGACTCCCGCACCATCCTCGACACCGTAGGCGCCGAAAA
The DNA here is from genome assembly GCA_024404335.1 of Mailhella sp. Taxonomy (GTDB): domain Bacteria; phylum Desulfobacterota; class Desulfovibrionia; order Desulfovibrionales; family Desulfovibrionaceae; genus Mailhella. Next base: position 1,083 of record JAKSQA010000048.1, on the reverse strand, counting down.
GCTCCTCGGCATGGGCGACATGCTCTTCAAGCCCAACGGAGACAACATCCGCAGGCTGCACGGCGCCTTCGTCAGCGACCACGACGTCGCCGAAGTCGTGGGATTCTGGAAGCGCCAGCAGAAGCCCGACTACCAGGTGGACTTCTCGAAGTACGGCGACGAGGAGGAGGACGCCGCCCCCGAATCCCTTGATGCGTCCCATGCCAGGGGCGGGGACATCGCCGACGACCCCCTCTATGCGGAAGCCACCCAGTTCGTCTACGAAACGGGCAAGGTCTCCATATCGCTTCTCCAGCGCCGGTTCCGCATAGGCTTCAACAGGGCCGCCCGCTTCTACGAGCAGATGGAGAAGGACGGCATCGTCGGCCAGTCCGACGGCGGCGGGGCGAAGCCCAGGTCCGTCATCCACAGATAGGAGCCCCATGGGAAACGCAGGAAGGCCGGGAGCAAAAGCCCCCGGCCTTCCTGCGTTTCCGTATGCCCGCGATGCCGGCACGGCATCACTCCGTCATGTCGAGCTCCCTCAGGCGGGCCTCTATCTCGTCCACGCGCTCAAGAAGCGCGAGCTGCTCCTCCTCCACTTCGGGCAGGCGGGAGATCCTCGCATTGAATCCGTCCGGATCGCGGGAGAAAAGACCGGGATCGGCGATCTCCTCCTCAAGGCGGGCCTGCTCGGCCTCCAGTGCCTCCAGCCTCGCCGGAAGCTCCTCCTGCTCCTTCAGGAGCGCCGCCTTCTCCTGCTGCTCCCTGTAGCTCAGGCGCCTCTTCTTCGGGGCGCCGTCCTTCCAGCCCGCCTTCGCGGGAGCCTCCTTCCTCTCTTCGGGCTTCTGCCGCTGGCGCAGCCAGTCGGTATAGCCCCCCACATACTCGCGGACCTTCCCGTCGCCCTCAAGGGCGATGGTGCCCGTCACGAGCTCGTCGAGGAATGCGCGGTCATGGCTCACCACGATGACCGTCCCTTTGAATCCGGAGAGCAGCTCCTCAAGCAGCTCCAGCGTCTCCATGTCGAGGTCGTTGGTCGGCTCGTCGAGCACGAGCATGTTCGCCGGCTTCGTGAAGAGCTTCGCCAGCAGGAGCCTGTTG
>JAKSQA010000047.1 GCA_024404335.1 Mailhella sp. | reverse complement strand
CGAGCCCGTCCATGACGGCGCTGATGACGATCGCCCATGCGGCCTCATCGAAGCGTCCGGAGAAGGCCAGGATGATGCTGAAGAATCCTGCGAACAGGCTCGCGGTGGTGAACAGGTTGGGAAGGATGTAGGCGCCCTTGGGCACCGGTTTTCCGGAAGTGTTCATGGATGCCTCCTATGCTTCTTTTTTCCTTGCGGCGATGACCGTCTGGCCGGCGAAGACCTGGTCGCCGATGCCGACTGCGGGAGTGTAGGATTCGGGCAGATAGATGTCGACGCGGGAGCCGAAGCGGATCATGCCGAAGCGCTGGCCTCTTGCGAGCTCGTCGCCGGCTTCGGCATGGGGGACGATGCGGCGCGCGATGAGGCCCGCGATCTGGACGAAGGTCCACTCCTCCCCGTCGCCGCAGCGCATGCGCCAGGCACAGCGCTCGTTGTCGGTGGAGGCCTTGTCCCATGCGGCGTTGATGAACTTGCCGGGATGGTAGGATATTCCGGCCACCGTGCCGCTGACGGGAGCCCTGTTCACATGGACGCTGAAGATGTTCATGAAGACGGACATGCACACCCGGCGCTCGCCGCCCATGGGGTCGGTACGCTCTTCGATGCGGATGATCCTGCCGTCCGCCGGGCTGACCGCGATGCCGTCATCCTGAGGAATGACGCGCTCGGGGTCGCGGAAGAAGTGCACGGAGAACCAGAGCAGCACGAATGCCGCCATGGTCAGGGGCCACCATCCGAGCATCGCCGTGGCAAGGGTGAGGACGGTGAGGAGGCCTATTATGGGAGCGCCTTCGGGGGCGAGGCCGATACCGGGCTTTTTCATGATGGGTCCTTTCCGCGGCTGCGGGAAGCTAGTCTTTGCGGCGGAGGATCACCACATGCTTGAGGGCGCCCTCGCCGGAACTGCGGGTCTGGATTTCGGGATCGTCCTGCAGGGCGAGGTGGATCACCCGGCGCTGGTAGGCGCTGAGGGGCCTTGTCGTCTGCACCTTGCCCGTGGCCTTGACCTTCTCGGCCAGGCTGAAGGCGAGCTCCTGGAGGCGGGTATCCTGGCGCATGTGGTAGTCGCCGGCATCCACCTGGACCCTGACCTGGGCTTCCATGACACGGGTGACCATGCGGGAGGCAAGGTACTGCACCGCGGCAAGGTTCTGCCCGTCGCGCCCGATGAGGAGGCCGGTGTCCTCGCTCTTTATGGATATCTGGACGCGGTCGTCCGTGATCTCCACGGAAAGCTCCACGCTGTCGGGCTCGACGTCGAGGACGGGCGCCACGAGCTTGGCCACGATGCCGCGCGCCGCAGCGGAGAGCTTTTCCGCGTCGAGTTCCGAGAGGGGCCTGCGGGGCATGCCGGACTCGGAGGCATCGCCGTCTTCGCGCTCCTCACTTGCGGGCTTCGGCGCCGCAGGGGCGGGCCTACGCTCGCGGGGCTGGCGCCGGCCGCGTCCGCGGGATTCCGCCGCCTCGGGAGCGGCGGCCTCGGCAGGAGCGGAAGGCTGCTCCGCCTCGGGAGCGGCCTGCTCGACGGGCGCGGGGGCGGGAGGTTCGGGAAGGCTTTCCTCCGCGGGGGGAGGGGTCTGGCGTTCCTGCTGCCTGGGGCGCTCCTCCTCGGCGCGGTCGCGTCTGCGCTCTCCGCGTCCGCGCCCGCGCCGGCCTTCGCCCTTCTCCGCCCTTTCGGGCTTCAGAAGCAGGTCGGGGAGCGTTGCGATGCGTGCGCGTATGCGGGCCTTGCGTGCGCCGACGATGCCGAAGATGCCCGTCTTGGCATCCTCGATGATGTCGATCTCCAGCTTCTCGCGGGCGACTCCGTAGTAGGAGCACGCCTCGGCGATGGCTGCATCCAGGGTTTTTCCAAGGAATTCTTTGGATTCGCTCATGTCTTGTTCCTGCTACTTGGTGTTACGCAGGGTCCAGGACTGCTGGATGATGGAGAGGATGTTGTTGCAGAGCCAGTAGACGACGAGGCCGGAGGGGAAGTTGATGAACATGACCGTGAACACGACGGGCATGATCATCATGATCTTGCGCTGCTGCGGGTCGCCCATGGCGGGGCTGAGCCACTGCTGCAGGAACATGGTGGCGCCCATGACGAGAGGCGTGATGTAGAACGGATCCTTCACGGAGAGGTCGGCCAGCCAGATGATGTCCGTGCCGGGCAGGAAGGGGATGAAGGATGCGTGGCGCAGCTCGATGCAGTTGAGCAGGGCCTGGTACAGGGCGATGAAGACGGGCAGCTGGATCAGGATGGGCAGGCAGCCGCCCATGGGGTTGACCTTGTAGGTGCGGTACAGCTGCATGGTCTCGCGGGTGAGGGTTTCCTTGTCGTTCTTGTACTTCTCCTGCAGCTTCTTCATCTGGGGCTGCAGCTTCTTCATCTGCTCCATGGACTTGAAGCTCTTGCGGGAGAGCGGCCAGAACACGGCCTTGATGAGGATCGTGAGGAGGATGATGGCGATGCCCCAGTTGCCGACGAAGCCGTAGAACCAGGTCAGGATCTTGAGCAGGGGGATGGCGAGGAAGCTGAAGATGCCCATGTCGATGGACTTGGAGAGCTGGTTCTGCGCAGGGGTCCTGTCGAGCATCTCGCGGATCTTGGGGCCGATCCACCACGCGGTGTGGATGGTGGTGGGCCTGTCGGTGGCGAGATTGATGTCCTGGAGCTCAAGGGCGGTGCGCCATACGCCGCCTTCGATGATCTTCGCCTTGAGGGTGCTGATGCTGCCCGCATCGGGAAGGACGGCGGCCATGAAGTAGTTGCTCATGGTGCCGGCCCAGAGGATCTCGCCGGTCTCGACGGCGCCCTTCTCGGTGAGGTCGGATTCGCTGGTCTCGCGCTCAAGGGATCCCTTGGCGTTCCAGGCGACGCTCATGGCGTCGTAGGTGCTCTCGCTGCTGAGGCTGGTCGTGCCCATGTTGTAGCTGACGCGGGCGGCGGGGTTGGCGGTGGAGGCCTGCAGGGAGACCTGCTCGTCCATCAGATAGGTGTCGGCATGGAAGGTGATCGTGCGGGTGATGCGGGTGCCGTTGAGCTCGCCTTCGAAGGTGAGGGAGGCGTCGCCGTCCTGCAGGGTGATGTCGGAGCCCTTGCAGTCCCAGCTGCCGAGGTTCCAGGAAGGCTGGCCGTTGATGAGCAGGCCCATGGGCGCCACGGTGGCCGCGGCGGGCGAGATCATGTTGTAGAGGGGGGAGTCCGCGGCGATGCCTGCGTTGTACTTTTCGAGCTCGAAGGACTTCAGAACGCCGCCGGCGGTGTGGAACACGGCCTTGTAGAGGGGCGTGGAGACTGTGACTTCGCGGCCCTCGGAGGGGACGAACTTGGCGACGGGCACGGCGGGGGCCGCAGGAGCCGCAGGCTGTTCGGCAGCCGCGGGGGCCTGCTGGGCGGCGACGGGCTGTTCGGGCTCGGGGAGCCATCCCATATATTCGGAGAATGCCTGCCATCCGAAGAGCAGGGCGACGCAAATGACGATGGAAAGGATGAGGCGACGGTTATCCATGACGTTCCTGATGGTCTGCGCAATGGGCAGAGGTATGAGCGTTTGCGGGCGGCGGGACGGGATCGAAGCCTCCGGGATTGCCGGGGTGGCAGCGGAGGATGCGCCTGAGCGCAAGCCAGAGGCCCTTTGCGGGCCCGTGGGTCTCGATCGCCTGAACGGCGTAGGCTGAGCAGGAGGGGTAGAACCGGCAGGAGGGCGGGAACAGCGGCGAGATGCAGCGCTGGTAGAACCGGATAGGGAGCACGAGGAGGGTCTTCATAAGGCTCATGCTTCGCCCCCGATGCTGCCGGAAGAGAGGGTTGCCGCGGAATTCGCAGCGGCGAGATCGTGGAGGAGGGGGAGGAGTTCGGCCTCGGCGAGCGCCAGGTCAAGCTTGTCGGCCCGGAGGTGCTTCTTGGGCGTGACGACGATGTCCATGGGGGGCATCTCATGCTGATGGAGGCGGAACATGGAGCGCAGGACGCGCTTGATGCGGTTGCGGGCGACGGCGTTGCCGCACTTTTTTGTGACAGCAAGCCCCAGACGCCCGATGCCGGAAGGTCCGGCAGGGCTGCAGAACACGATGAAATACTTCGTGAATCGGCGTTCTCCCCCGCTGTAGCAGGCCTGGTACTCCGCCCTGCGGGTGATGCGCCGTTCTCTGGGCCACGTCAGTGACACGGAAGGATCCTGATGCGCTGTGCGGATTAAATGCAAAATGTGGGCGCGGCTGAACGCCGCACCCGAAACATTTTGATTTGCCGCGGCGGGCTCATGGAGCCGGCCTGGTGCGCTGCCATAGGTTAGGCAGAGAGGCTCTTGCGGCCCTTGGCGCGGCGGCGATTGATGACGGCGCGGCCGTTGGGGGTGGCCATGCGGGCACGGAAGCCGTGGGTGCGCTTTCTGCTGATCTTGCTGGGCTGATACGTTCTTTTCATGACGCGTAGTCTCCTTAGTGAGATTGGAACGCACACATATATCCCGTGGGCCGCTCTTCGTCAAGATGGCTTTTGCGGAGCTCCTCCCGGAAAACCTCCGCTTTCCGGGCGGATGCTTCCCGCTTGCGGGCCGGACGGCGTAGGGCTACTATGGAAAATCTTAATCAGAAGGAGAGGCCCATGTCTCTGAAGCAGCGGCTCGGGTTCGCAGGCGACCCCATTTATGTCATGGACGGCAATGCCTTCCTCTTCCGCGGATTCTTCGCCAATGCGAACATGACGCGCTCCGACGGATTCCCCACGGGCGCCCTCTACATCGTGGGCAGGGTCCTGCTCAGGCTCCTGCGGGAGGAGAAGCCTTCGGACTTCGTGTTCCTGATGGACGGCCACGGGCCGAATTTCCGGCATGAGATCTTCCCCGCCTACAAATCGAACCGCCCGGTGCCTCCGGAGGGGCTGATAGCGCAGATAGAGCCCATGCGCCGCATGGTGCGCACGCTGGGCCTCAGCGTGGAGGTTTCCGACGGATGCGAGGCCGACGACTGCATCGCCTCCCTGGCCGCCCGCTTCGGCGGAAGGCGGCCCGTGGTCATCATCGGCGTCGACAAGGACCTCCGGCAGTGCCTCGCCCCCGACGTGGTCATGTGGGACCCCTCCTCGCGGGAGGAGAAGCTCGTCACGCTTGAGAGCTTCAGGGCCGAGACGGGGCTTGAGCCCGGGCAGTGGCCCGACGTGCAGGCGCTCATAGGCGACTCCACCGACAACATCCCCGGCGTCCGCGGCATAGGGGAGAAGACGGCGGAGAAGCTGTTCCGCGAGTTCCGCAGCCTTGAGGACGTCCGCGACCGCATGGCCGAGGTCCCCCCCGCCATCCGCAGGAAGCTCGAAGGCAGCGAGGAGGCGATGTTCGTCTACCGCGAGCTCACCCGTCTCCGTACGGACTGCTTCGATGTCCCCGACTCGGCCCTCGCCGTGAAGACGATGGATGTCAGGGCCGCCGTGTCGTTCATGAGGGAGTTCGAGATGGGCTCCCTCGTGCGGGAGCTGGAAAGCATGGCGAGGATGGGCATCGTGGGGGCGTCCGGCGATGCCCCGGCCGCCGCGCCGGGACGGGCGAAGTCCGCTCCGGGCCGCATGCAGCTTTCCCTCTTCGACCTTCCGGCCGACATTCCCGCCGAGCCTCCGGCGCCTGCCGTCAGAACGGTCGACGGCATCGCCGGACTGCCGCCGTGCCGCGGCGCGGCGGTGGCCCTGACGCCTGCGCCCGTCATCGACAGGCGTCAGTCCGAGGGCTTCCATGCCGCGGTCAAGGGCGCTCCGGAGGGCTCGGAGGCCGTCTATGAAGGGGACGAGAGGGCTTTGGCCGCATGGGCCTCGGAAGCTTCCCTCATCATCGTGCCGGATCTCAAGAAGCTCCTCCACAGGCATGCGGCATGGCGCACCATACCTATGGAGAGGTATTTCGACCTCGGGCTCGCCGCCTACCTGCTGGCCCCCGAGGACAGGGACTACGGATGGCCGGGCCTCTGCGCGCGCCATGCGGGCAAGCGCGGCCTTTCTGTCGCGGATCCTGCGCGTGTGGCCCTGTCCCTCCAGGAGGAGCAGGCCGTCCGCCTCGAGGCCGAGGGGCTCACCCGCCTCCTCAGGTCGGTGGAGACGCCGCTGGTTCCCGTGCTTGCCGATATGGAGGATGCGGGGATCGCCATCGACCGCGCCGCGCTCGGAGACTTCCTGGGCGAGGTGCAGACGGAGCTCGACAGGCTCACCCGGCGCATCTACGAAGAGGCCGGCGGTGAGTTCAACGTACGCTCGGCGCAGCAGATCGGCGAGGTGCTCTTCGGAAAGCTCGGCCTTTCGGCCGCCAGGTCGACGAAGGGCGGCCAGGCCTCGACCTCTCAGGCGGTCCTGGAGAAGCTCTCGGGCGAGCACCCCATGGTCGACGCCCTCCTGGAATTCCGGAAGCTGGAGAAGATGCGCTCCACCTATCTCGAGCCGCTGCCGCGGCTTGCCGGGAGCGACGGCCGCATACGCACGACCTTCAACCAGACGGCTACGGCGACGGGCAGGCTCTCCTCCAGCAATCCGAATCTCCAGAACATCCCCGTCAGGGGCGGCCTGGGAAGGCGCATGCGCACATGCTTCACGGCGGGCCCGGGCATGCGGCTCGTCTCCGCCGACTATTCGCAGGTCGAGCTGCGCGTGCTGGCCCACTACTCGCAGGACCCGACGCTCATCTCCGCATTCCGCGGCGGAGAGGACATCCATACGCGCACGGCGGCGCTTCTGTTCGACCGTGACCCCGGAGAGGTGTCTCCCGACGAGCGGCGCAGGGCCAAGACCATCAACTTCGGCCTCATATACGGCATGGGTGCGCGGAAGCTCGCGCAGGACATGTCCATCCCCATGGCCGAGGCCCGGGCGTTCATAGAGCGCTACTTCCAGCGGTTCGCGCATATCAAGGAGTTCTTCGACGGCGTCGAGGAGGCGGCGCGCGGGCAGGGCTTCGTCCCCAGCCGGTCGGGCCGTCGCCGTCGCCGGCCGGACACGCGCTCGCGGCGCGGGCCGGCGAGGGCGGCGGCGGAGAGGCAGGCGGTCAACACGCTCATCCAGGGATCCGCGGCGGACATCATCAAGTTCGCCATGCTCGCCGTGCACGGCGATGCGGAGCTCCGCAGGATGAAGGCCCGCCTTCTCCTGCAGATCCATGACGAGCTCATCCTCGAGGTGCCGGAGCAGGATGCCCCTGCCGCCGCGGAGAGGCTCGCCTCGATCATGGGCGACACGGAATCCATGGGGCTCGACCGTCTGGTGCCGCGGCGCGCCGACGCGGGCATGGGGGCGAACTGGGGCGAGGCCCACTAGGGAAGCGCTGGAAAAGCGCTTCCCGGCGTCCATGTCCGCATGGACGCCCGCAGCCTGCGAATAGGGGA
>JAKSQA010000046.1 GCA_024404335.1 Mailhella sp. | reverse complement strand
CGGGGCGTTCGGGAATCCACCCGGGGAAGGAGTGGAGCATCCTGGGCAGGTGGTCCTGGTCGACGGAGGCCTTCGTCCAGCGGAAGATCTCGCGCACGAGGTCGTAGCCTGCGAAGGGGCCCAGCCCGCCGACGATGCCGATGGTGCGCGGCTCGGGCAGGTGCTGTTCGAAACGCTGTATCACTGTATGGTCCTGACTGCTAGAGGGCTACGGTGACTTCCACTTCCACGCGGGCGCCGAGGGGGAGCTGGTGGACGGCGACGCAGGAGCGGGCGGGGAAGGAGCCGTTGAAGAACTTTCCGTACACTTCGTTGACGGCGGCGAAGTCGGCGATGTCGACGAGGAAGACGGTGGTCTTCACGATGTTGGAGGACGTGGCGTCCACGGATTCGAGGAGGGCGGCGATGTTCTTCATGGCCTGTTCGGCCTGGCACTTCACGCAGCCTTCGGCGAGCTTGCCGGTGGCGGGGTTGATGCCCAGCTGGCCGGAGAAGAAGACGATGTTGCCGGCCTGGACGCCCTGGGAGTAGGGACCGATGGCAGCGGGGGCCGCTGCGGTGGAGATGACTTTGCAGTCCATTGGAAACCTCTTTTGAGGAATGCCGCTCCCCGCTTCCGCAGGGAGCGGCAGGTTATCAGCATTCGTTCAGATCTTCGCCTTCCAGCTTCGTCACGAACAGGGCGCCGGTGGCGTCGCCGAGGACGTTGATGGAGGTACGGGCCATATCCATGACGCGGTCGACGCCTGCGATGAGGGCGACGGCTTCAAGCGGAATACCTACCTGGGTGAAGACCATGGTGATCATGACGAGAGCGGCACCGGGAACGCCCATGGAGCCGATGGAGGCGAGGACGGCCAGGAGGAGGACGGTGAGCTGCTTGTCTATGGGCATCGGGATGCCGTAGACCTGGGCGGCGAAGATGGCCGCAACGCCCATGTAGATGGCGGCGCCGTCCATGTTGATGGTGTTGCCGAGCGGGATGGAGAAGCTGGAGACGGACTTGGCGGCGCCCATCTTCTGCACGGCAATCATGTTGGAGGTGAGGGCCGCGGCGCTGGAGGTCGTGGCGAAGGCGATGATCAGGGGTTCGATCAGGCCGCCGAAGAACGACTTGGGCGTGTGGCCTGCATACTTCGCGCAGGGCAGATACACAAGGAGGACCTGCAGGGCGGCGGCGATGTACATGACGACAAGGAGCTTGCCGAGGGGAAGCAGGACGTTGAGGCCGTGCTTGGCGACGGTGAAGGCCATCAGGCCGAAGACGCCGATGGGGGCGTACTTCATGACGATGGCGGTCACGTTGATCATGGCCTGGCCGCAGGCATCGAAGAACTGGTAGGCGGGGCGGCCCTTCTCACCAAGCATGGAGAGGCCGAAGCCGAACAGCAGGGCGAAGAAGATGACCTGGAGCATGTTGCCCTTGCTGAGAGCTTCGATGGGGTTGAGCGGGATGATGTCCATGAGGACCTTAAGCAGCGGCGGGGCGTCCTTGGACTTGGGCTTCAGGCCTTCGAGGGAGATGTTGAGGCCTTCGCCGGGGTTCATCAGGTTGGCGATGATGAGGCCGATGGTGACGGCCGCGGCAGTCGTGAGGATGTAGTAGAGGAGCGTCTTCGTAGCAACGCGGCCGAGCTTGCGGACATCGCAGACGGCGGCGGCGCCGGCAATAAGCGTGCAGAAGACCAGAGGCACGACAACCATGCGGACAAGGGTGATGAAGATGTCGCCGAGGGGCTTGAACCAGGAAGCATCAAGGCTCATGGAAGGAGCCATGGCACCGACCACGACACCCAAGAGCATGCCTATGCCCATCTGGGCAGGGAGACCGAGCTTCTTTGACATAATGCGCTCCGTTGTTAAAGGGTTTCCGTATGTGACATCAAAATGTCGACATTTCATGAATATGCCTATGCACATTGCGTGTCAAGCAGGGGGGCCGTTTTAGCGGGGTGATAGCTCCGGTGCGGTCGGGGATTGTGAAAAACATGCCGCAGTACGGTTGAAATTTGCTTCTTATCGCTTATATATGGGTGGAACATACATTCCGGAGATAATATGAAGCTCATAAAGAAGACCCTGTCCGAGCAGGCGGCAGACTATATCAGAAACCTGATCAGGTCGGGCGAACTCAGGCCCGGCGATGTGATCCGCGAGGAGATGCTTGCGGAGCGCCTTGAGATCAGCAGGGCCCCGATCAGGGAGGCGCTGCTCTCCCTGGGCCATCATGGTCTTATCAATATCGTCGCCCAGAAGGCGAAGAGGGTGCGCACCCTGACGCCCGAGGAAATCCGCGACAGCTATGCCGTGGCAGGCATACTCGAAGGCGCGGCATCCGCTCTTTCCGTCGCCCAGTGGACGGAAGATGACTACGCCGGCTTCAGGGATGTCGTGGAAGTCATGGATGCGAGACTCGCAAGACTTGAGTCGCCTGACGGCCTGAGCGAGATAGATGATCTCTTCCATCGCGACGTGTACTCCCGCTGTACGAACAGCATCATCCTTGATGTCTCAAAGAACTCCTCCACGAGCATCGCACAGTTCCTGTACTTCGATATATGGAAGAGCCTGTTCTCGATCGCACAGTTCCAGGACAGGCATCATCGGGTAGCCGAAGCCGTCATGACGGGCGACGGCACAGTCATCGAGCAGGCGATCAGGGAGCATTACGAGGAGACGGGGGGCCGGCTTGCCGATGCCGTGGCCCGGCACTGCGGCCGGAAATGAAGCTCCCCTCATGGGGATTTCCATTAGCGATTGAAAGTCATGCTGCAGCGGACGGGCCTGAGGCCGCACGTGCGTTCAGGCGCTGCAGCCCATCCTGAGTGCGAGGGCGGGCATGACGCCTCGCAACCCGTCGGGACTTCGCCGGATTCCGAGTCTGAGGGATTCGGTTGCTGCGGGATTCCCTGCCGCCCTGCGATGCAAGGCGCCTCTTCGGGAACGAAGGAGATTCGCCACCGGCTTCCGTGCCGCTTCCGCCCAGGCCCTCCCGCTTCCGCCGCGCAGGAAGGAGACGTCTGCGGTGTCATCAGGTGATGCGAAGGCAGGGCTCCCGTGAGACATGTGGAAAATGAAAAAAGACGAGCCGCTTCAGGCGGCTCGTCTTTTTTCATGCCGGTGATTCAGGATCAGGCCTTGTTCTCGCCGTTGGAGGCATTCCAGAGTCTCGGAGGAATGGGCTTCAGCATAGAGGGATTCTTGGCCATGCCGTGGATGTGCTCGATGACGCTGCAGATCGCCTCATGGGCGTCGGCGGGCAGCATGTCCATGCCGTACTTGTCGATATCACGCGAACGGATGAAGGTGAGCCTGTCGAGCATGCGGTTGTAGAGGTTGACGACGTAGTTGTCGTCGTTGAAGTCGATGACGAAGTCACGCCATTCCAGGACCTCGATGCCGGGGATGCCGCCGAAGGGTACGAACTTCGCCTCGCCTTCGACAAGGGCTTCGAGGATGCCGAGCGTGTCGTTCTTGGTGACCTTCTTGCCCATGAACTCACCGGTGTTCAGAATGTAGCATTCGACTCCGTCGCTGATGAGCTTCTTGAAGCGCTGGTAGTCCATCGCCAGCGGATAGGTGCGGAACGGGTTCGCATAGCTTTCGATGACGATGGCATTGGGGTCGACACCGGGGGCGAGGCGCTCGGCCGAGGTGCGCTTGGTGGCCAGCGTTGCACCCATCGTCGCCGCAAGGGCGGGGTCGGTGAGACGGAGGACCGGGGGAAGGGTGGGGTCCTTCATCAGCCAGCAGATGGCGTTGAGCGGTTCGTCGATGCGGTCGACGCGGTTGGGAGACCAGTAGCGGGACTTGATGGCGCGGCCGTTGCCGTTGCGCACGTCCTGCGTGACGGCGACAAGCTTGCCCTCATCGGTGATGGTGACGCCGCAGTTCTGCATGGTGAGCAGGTACTTGTTGTCGTCGCATCCGATGGGGTAGTCGGCCATCTTGTCGAAGTAGGCGGGCTCCATGGCGATGGCGTATTTCTTTTCGACATTGACGGCGAGGGCGTCGTCGTGGAGGACGGTGATCTCGTATCTGCCGTCATGCTTGGCATGCGTGATGGTGGACTTGCCGGAGCCGGAGAGGCCGAACGGCGCGAGGACATAGGAGGAGCCGTCCTTCCTCTTGTAGCGCTTGAGGCCGCCGTGGCAGGCCGCATAGCCGTTGCGGGCCGCGGTTCCCCATGCGAGGGTGAGGGTGCCCTTCTTGATTTCACCGAAGTAGCGCATGCCGAGGACGGCGGCGCAGTTCTCCTCGGGGGAGAAGAGGGCGAGGCCCAGCGGATAGTCGGGGTGGGTCCAGTCGGGATCGCAGAAGACGTAGATGTCGCCGTCGTTCTCGAGCAGGCGGGATTCGGCGTAGCGCTTCCTGTATTCCTCATTGAAATACTGGAAGTTCACCATCCAGGAAAGCATATTGTTCTCAAAGCCTTCGCTGATGGCGAGATGGGCCTTGACCATGAAATCCTCATCAAGGCCGACGAGGGCTTCGACATGGTAGAAGCGGCGCTGGCGGGCCTTGTAGACGGCTTCGCGGAGGACGCCCGCAAGCTCGTCGGTGTTGACGCCGGGCTGGCCGATGATGCGGCGGGCGGCGGCACAGCGGCCGTAGACGGCGCCGTCGTTGAAGAGGAGCACGTTGGCCCCTTCGGGAAGCCCGAGTTCCTCGGCGCGATGAATCGGCATGCCGGTGAGCTCAACGGTACCGGGGCTGTTTTTCGCAAGGTTGTAGATTTGATGCATGTCGTCGATCTTTTCGACGTTGTTGCCGTAGAAGGCGCTCTCTATCGTGGTGCGGATGGGCGTCTTGTTCAGTTTTGCGAAAATCTCGGGATCCTTGTAGCCGTACTGGGTACTCATGCCTCCCTCCTTAGGGGAAAAGAGCTCTCGTCGTTCTGTCGGATAGGGTCGGTCTTGCCAAGGGCCGGCAGGAGTGCAGGGCCCGCCGGGAATGAATATTCAGGTAACATGCTGATTTCAAAAAGAAATACCTTTTGGCGGCATGTCGTCTTTTAGATAGTACATAGGTAATGTTGCAGTTTGATGGCAGGCGGATTTTTCATGGACTTCAAAGCGGCAGAGGACTATTGTAATTCTGCAATATGCCGGAAGATATGGCTATTTTTTTATGATTATGCCGGATTTCAATGATGCCTTCCTCCCATGGGGGGAAGGCGGGAGGAACGTATATGCCCGGGTGAGTTTCAGGTGGGGCAGTGGATCTGCTGGAAAAGGAAAGGCTGGAGAGGCTTAGGCGCGTCGATCCGGAACGCCATGCCGCGGAAGTGGAACGGCTCCGCCTGATGCGGGAACGGCGGCGTACGATGCCGCGCTGGAGGCGCGTGCTCGATATCATCGTGCATGGCGCCTAGGCTGTCGCCGGAAAAGCGCTTTCCGGCATCCATGGGCGCATGCAGTCAGCGTCATCGGCATCGAGGGGGATCGGTAGGCATCCATGATGTGCGTGTGCCGTCTTCATCGGCAGCAGTACCCCCGGTAGACGCGCTGGAAAGGATGAGGGGCAGAGGAAAGAAGCCCCTTCGCGAAGGGGCCTTTACGGCAGGATATCTATTAAATAGGTCCTGTCTTGCCGCCGGCGCAGGATTGCGGTTGACAGTTTGCATGTATGAGCATATCCGTATATCAACAAATCTTTATATAGGTGGATGCTCCCGAATCCCGCATCCGCCATCCGGAGGCCGTCAATGAGGATTACGGATATCATAAAGGCGGAGAAGCCCTCGCTCTCCTTCGAGGTCTTCCCCCCGAAGACGATCAAGGCGTTTGACGACGTCATGGCCGTCACATGCGAGATCGCCGGGCTGAAGCCGAGCTTCATGAGCGTGACATACGGTGCCGGCGGCGGCACATCCGACTTCACGGTCAGCATCGCCGAGCATATCCAGGCCCGCTTCGGCGTGCCGGCGCTGGCCCATGTGACGTGTGTCTCCTCCACGAGGGAGAAGGTGCGCGATGTCGTCAGCCTGATGAAGGAGAAGGGCATACGCAATGTCCTCGCGCTGCGAGGGGACATACCCGAGGGCTTCGACATGGAGACGGCGCAGTACCACTACGCCGGGGAGCTTGTGCAGGAGATCAGGTCGCAGGGGGACTTCTGCATCGGCGGCGCCTGCTATCCCGAATCCCATCCCGAAAGCGAAACCTCCTTCACCGACATAGCCAATCTGAGGAAGAAGGTCGAAGCGGGCTGCGAGTTCCTCACCACGCAGATGTTCTTCGACAACAACGTCCTCTATAATTTCATCTACCGCCTGCGCGAAGCAGGAGTGGGGGTGCCCGTCGTCGCAGGCATCATGCCTGTTACGAATGCCTGGCAGATAAAGCGCATCATGTCGATTTCCAAGTCGGCTCTGCCTCAGCGGTTCGTCCGCATTGTGGACAGGTTCGGCGGCGATCCCGAATCCATGATGCAGGCCGGCATAGCGTATGCCACGGAGCAGATCGTGGACCTGTATGCGAACGGCGTGCCGGCCGTCCATGTCTACACGATGAACAAGCCCGAGGTCGCCCGCCGCATCATGGACAACGTCTCGGCGATCATACGATGAGCTCCGGGATCAGCCGCGCGGGAGGCTCGGGGACCGTCTTCCTTTGTCTGCCGCTTCCGAGTGGAAGCGGGGAAGGGGTGCTGTGATGGTCACTGTCATCGAGGCGGCGCCCGGAGAGCTCCGAGCGGACCGCCGTGAGGCGCTGCGCTACCTGGGCTACGGCCGGAAGGAGCCCGACGCAGGAGTCTCCGAACTGCTTGCATCGTGCGAGGCGGAGCTTCTTGCCGCATCGCGGGCCAAGGCCGCCTGGATGCGCGTTCCCGTGCTGTTTCCGGAGCGCTTCGTCACCGACCTGGGCTTCGGCCCCATACGGAGTACGGCCCTGTTCAGCCATCTCCAGGGATGCCATTCCGCAGTCCTTCTGGCGGCGACCATAGGCATAGGGGCCGACAGGCTCATTGCGAAATGGGGCAGGCTGCGGCCCAGCCGGAGTGCGGTGATCGACGCTCTGGGCTCTTCGGCCATCGAGGCCTGGTGCGATGATGTCGAGGCCGGCCTTACGGCGGAAGAGCCGCTTCACTGCGACCGCTTCAGCCCCGGGTACGGCGATTTCTCGCTGGAGCACCAGACCGATTTCGCCTCCGTCCTCAGCATGGAGCGTACGCTGGGCATCACGCTGGGGGCATCCCTGCTCATGACGCCGACCAAGTCGGTGACGGCCGTCATAGGGCTTGGAGCCGCTTCGCGGACGTGCGGCAACAAGTGCATGTTCTGCGAGAAGCATTCGTGCATATACCGCGACACCTTCGTGCCGCAGTAGGCACGGCCGTGCCGGGGAGGTACTTTCGCGAGGCGGCTGCCTCGGCCCGCCGGAAGCCGGGAGCGTCGGGTG
>JAKSQA010000045.1 GCA_024404335.1 Mailhella sp. | reverse complement strand
GGCGATGCGCACGGAGTCGGTACGCATATAGGTGATGAGCGCCGTCGTGCCGCGCTCGCCGAGCTCTATGCCTTCATAGAGGCGCTGGGCGGTGGACATCGTGCGCTTGGAGGTGAACCCCAGGCGCTGGTTCGCCGTCTGCTGCAGCGTGGAGGTCGTGAAGGGCGGCTGAGGACTGCGGGGGCGCTCCTTCTCCTCGATGCGGCTCACCACGAAGGGCTGACCCGCCATGGCCTGCTCGAGGGCGTCGGCCGCCTCGCGGCAGCCCACGAGTATCTTCCTTCCCGCCTTCTCGCCGCCGTCGGCGCACTCCTCGTCGGCCTGGGGGCTCATGGCCCTGAGCTTCTTCGCGAACCCCGCCTCTATGCGGGCGAGCTCGGCGCGGAACACGGGCGGCACGGCCGCTGCGAGCTCGGCACGGAAGCTCCAGTATTCGCGGGGGACGAAGGCGAGCCTCTCCTCCTCGCGCTCGACGATGAGGCGCAGCGCAACGGACTGCACGCGTCCGGCGGAGATGCCGCGCTTCACGGTCTTCCAGAGCAGGGGGGAGATCTTATAGCCCACAAGCCTGTCGAGCACTCGGCGGGCCTGCTGGGCATCGAAGAGATTGGGGTCTATCTCGTGCGGGTTCTCAAGCGCGGCCTTCACGGCGCGGGCCGTGATCTCGTTGAACTGTATGCGCTTGATGCTCTTCGCCTTGCCTCCGATCACCTCGGCGATGTGCCAGGCGATGGCCTCGCCCTCACGGTCGGGGTCGGGCGCCAGGTAGACGGTGTCGGCCTTGGCCGCCGCTTCCTGAAGGCCGCTCACGACCTTCTCCTTGCCCTTGATGATCTCGTAGCGCGGGGCGAAGTCCCTGCTCTCATCGACGCCGATATCCCTCGTGGGAAGGTCGCGGATGTGGCCCACGCTGGCCTGCACCATGTACTTGCTTCCGAGGAATTTCTTAATGGTCTTCACCTTGGCCGGTGATTCAACGATGATGAGGTCCTTGCCCATGCGGTCTTCCCTCTGTGTTTTCAGATTGGCGGACGTCTTCGGCGACGAAAGGAAAATACGTTAAAAGGGGGGCGCGTCAAGCCCCTGCGCTTCATGAATCCGCCGGGGGCGCCCCTTTCAGGAAAGCCTGCCGTCCTCCCTTTCCTCGAACACGATGCTCCCCGGAGGAAGCCCCAGGGCGCTCCAGCGCGCCTTCATGGAGCCCCGGTCGCCGAAGACGAAGCCCTGGCAGCTCCGCGGGAGCGCAAGCCTTTCCGGGGGCCTTCCAAGATCTCCGGCGGCCTTCACGACGGTGCGGAAAAGCGCCTCCGCCTGGATAAGCGCCCCCAGCGCAGGGTGCCGCGGCCCGGCAAGCAGGGCGGCATCGAACATGCCCTCCGGCGCGACGGAAAGCCGTATCACGGGCACGCCCCTCTCCCACGCCGACGCCAGCGCCGCGCCCAGGGTCTCCGCCGTCGTCTCCGTGCTCCACGGCGCGTAGCTGCCCTCGCGGTAGCGGCGGGCAAGCTCCGTCCCCTCGGGGACAAGGCACGGGTAGAAGCGCAGGCACGCCGGCCGGAGGCCGAGCGCGGTCTCCACGTCGTTCAGAAACACCTCCGGCGTGCTTCCGGGCATGCCGGGAAGAAGCTGTATGCCGAAGTCCAGCCCCCTCCCCGCCAGGAAGCGGCAGGCCTCCTCGGCCACATCGGCTCCGTAGCCCCGGCGGGACAGGGCCAGCGCCTCATCGGAAAAGCTCTGGATGCCGAGCTCCACAAGGTCTATGCCATGCGCCGCAAGCTCGTCCGCCGCATCATCACCGAGGGCGTCGGGGCGCGTCGAGCACCGGGCGCGGCAGACATGGCCAAGGGCCCTTTCCCTGTCGAGGAAGGCCAGGCAGCCGCGCCGCTCATCCGCAGGAAGCGCCGTGAACGTGCCCCCGTAGAAGGCGAGCTCGCAGCTCAGCCCCCGTGCGGCATAGTCCCGAAGCGCCTGCGCCGCGGCGCCGAGCGCCGCATCGAGGGAGAATCCCCCCGCGCCTCCCGTCTGCCTGTCCTGGGCGCAGAAGACGCACCGGCCCGGACATCCCTGAAAGGGGAGGAACACGGGCACTATCCGGTCGCTTCTCCGGAGCCCGGCACCGACCGCGAAGCGCACGGTACATTTCCGCACCGGCTGACGTGAAAAAAACTCATGCGGCCTTGACATTTCCCCTCCTCACGGTGAAAACCCCTTGATGTTCTAATCGCTTGAATCTACAATGACAAGACACACCCGCCCGTCCGGCGGTAAAACATCCGGAGCAAACATGTCCGATTCCTGCATATTCTGCCGCATAGCATCCGGGGACATCCCCTGCTCAAAAGTATATGAAGACGAAAACGTACTGGCCTTCCTCGACCTCGGCCCGGCACGCCCCGGCCACACGCTGGTGATCCCCAAGGAGCACTGCTCCGGCCTTCTCGACTTCCCTGCCGAAAAAGGATCCGCGCTTCTCGCCGCCATCCAGAAGGTCGCCGCGGCCGTCGTCATGACCACGGGCGCCGAAGGGTTCAACCTCATCCAGAACAACGGCGCAGCAGCCGGCCAGTCGGTCTTCCATCTCCACTGGCACATCATTCCCCGCGTCGAAGGCGACGGCATCGAGACCTGGAAGCCGGGCAGCTACCCCGACACCGCCGCGATGCAGGCCCTTGCCGCGCAGATATCCTCGAACATCGGCAAGTAACCGTACTCCAACCATCCAGGAGAACCGCACAATGAACAAAGCCCTCACCAAGGCCGACATCGTCGAGGCCATATACACCGACAATACGCTCGATAAGAACCGCATGGCCGTCAAGGATGTCGTCGAAGACCTCCTCGAGCTCATGAAGGATGCCATCAAGACGGACAACACCCTCCTCATCAGCGGCTTCGGCAAGTTCGAGGCCTAGGCCCAGCAGGAGCGCAAAGGCCGCAACCCCCAGACCGACGAGTCCATCACCCTGCCCGCCCGCAAGGTCGTGGTCTTCCGCCTTTCCCGCAAGTTCCGCATGGAGCTCAACGGCGAAGACGCCGACTGATAGGAACGGCCCAGCTCCCCGATATGAAAAGACCTGCTCCGGCAGGTCTTTTTTTCCGGCCGGAGCTCCGATGCACCCTGGACGTCGAGTGTCCCTCGAAAAACGCTTCAAGCCCTTCAGGTGTCATCAGCTCCAATGAGCCGTCAGATGAGATACCGGTGATACGGCCCCTTCGTTTCGGGGCTTCCCCCGGATTCTCATCGGATGATGCGTTCGGAATGCCCATGCCGTGCGCCGAGCCCTCGGCCCTGATCCGGAAGGCGCAGAGCACGGTGGACGCCGATGGCGCTGATCCGCTCAGTCTGCCTGCGACGCCTCCACGCGGAGCATCTTCCTGCCGTTCTTCACGGCCTTCAGCAGCACGAATTCCGCCGGGGAATCCTTCTTCGTGAAGACAAGGCGCAGCAGCTCCGGGCGCATCCGCTGCGGGAGCGCCGCCAGCAGGTCGGCCGTGCGCTCCGCACCGGCGACGGCGTACAGCGCCCCGCCCTGCCGCAGGACCGCATCCGCGGCGCGGAAGAATATGCCGAAGGTCTCCCCGTCTCCGAACAGGGCCGTGCGGCGGGCATCCGACGGCGGAATGCGCCCGGCCCCCGCAAGCCTCCACGGCGGGTTGCACACCACGGCATCGAACAGCGGCAGGCATTCCGGATTCCCGAGCATATCCGCAAGCGCACGGCGCATCGCCCGCAGGCATGCCGTGTCGCCCGCATCGCCCCGCTCCATGCGGAACCGGCCCTCCAGGCCGAGCAGTGCCGCATTCTCCTCCGCAGCCGCAGCCGAAGGCCGGAGCAGCTCGAGGCCTACGCCGAGCCGGCCCTCTCCCTTCAGCAGAAGCGCCAGGGCGACCGCACCGCAGCCGCTGCCGATGTCGGCGAACGAAGCCTCGGCTCCGCCCCCCTGTTCAGCGGCGAATTCCGCAAGCAGCAGCGCATCGGCGCTGAAGCGGTAGCTTCCCTCCGGCTGCACCAGGCCTGCCGGGAAGCGCCTGCGCGCCTCCATGATACGTCCATCCTCTTCCACCTGCGTTCTCCTCGTTGCGCCTGCCGCGCCGCGGGGGTATGCTTCTCCCGCGGCGTCAAGCCGTTCCGATTAAACAGGAAATCCCAGGGAAAAGCCAGGCCCGCACGGCAGGCCCGGCATGATACCGACAGCGAGCCCACCATGTTCCGAGCCGACCTCCACATCCATTCGCGTTTCTCACGGGCCACCAGTTCCCGTCTCACCATCCCCAACCTCGCGGCCTGGGCCGGCGCGAAGGGCATCGACGTGCTCGCCACCGGCGACTTCACACACCCCGTCTGGCGTGCCGAGCTCAGGGATAACCTGGAATATGATGAGGAAAGCGGGCTGTATGCGCTCAGGAAGCCCCTCTCCCTCGAGGATGTCGGGCGGGAGATCCCCCAGCTGGCCGGCATGGCCCTCAGGGCTCCCCGCTTCATGCTCGAGGCCGAGATAAGCTCCATCTACAAGAAGGACGGCCGCACCCGCAAGGTGCACAGCCTCGTCTACATGCCCGACCTCGATGCCGCCGACGCCTTCTGCGAGAAGCTCGGCGCCATAGGCAACCTCAAGTCCGACGGCCGCCCCATCCTGGGTCTGGACGTGCGCAGCCTCCTGGAGATGGTGCTGGAGATCCCCGGCGCATACATGATCCCCGCCCATATCTGGACGCCGTGGTTCTCGCTCTTCGGCTCGAAGTCTGGCTTCGACAGTCTGGAGGAATGCTTCGGCGACCTGGCCCCCCATATCTTCGCAGCAGAGACCGGGCTTTCCTCCGACCCCGACATGAACCGCTGCTGGAGCCATCTCGACAGGCTGCGCCTCACCTCCAGCTCCGATGCCCATTCCGGCGAGAACCTCGCCAGGGAGGCCACCGTCTTCGACGGCGCGCAGTCATACGCCGGCATCTTCGACGCCCTGCAGGGCAGGGAAGGCCCCACGCGCTACATGGGAACGCTCGAGTTCTTCCCCGAAGAAGGGAAGTACCATCTCGACGGCCACCGTGCCTGCGGCGTGATGCTCGAACCCGCCGAGTGCATGAGGCTCGGCAACATCTGCCCCGTATGCGGCAAGCCCCTCACCGTGGGCGTGCTGCACCGCGTGCTCGAGCTTTCCGACCGCACCGAGCCCCCCGCTCCGGGCAGGGACTTCGACTCGCTCATCCCCCTGCCCGAGATCATCGGCGAGCTGCTGCACTGCGGCCCGAAGACGAAAAAGGCGCAGGAGCGCTACGCCTCGCGTCTGCATACATTCGGCCCGGAGACGGCCATCCTTCAGGATGTCCCGGAATCCGACCTCGGCTCCGCCTGGCCCGAACTCGGCGAGGCCGTCCGGCGCATGCGCGCGGGCATGGTCATCAGAAAGGGCGGCTACGACGGCGAATACGGCGTGATCAGGATCTTCGAAGACGCGGAGAACAGGCCGTCGCTCATGGAGGGCGTTCCCGCGGCACGCCGCAGGCCCCTCCCCGCGGAATCCGCCGTGCCCGGAGGAACCGAGCTCCCCGCACGCAGCAGCAGGGCCGCAGGCCAGGCGCCGAAGCGCCCCTCGGGGGCCGCGGCATGGGCGAAGGATGCCTTCTCCGCGCCGCAGCAGGCCGCCATCGACGCAGGCCCCGGCCCTGTGCTCGTCATAGCCGGGCCCGGCGCCGGCAAGACCCGCACGCTCATCGGCAGAATCCTCCGCCTGCTCGGCGAAGGCGTCCCCGCCTCGGAGATAGCCGCCGTCACCTTCACGAGAAGGGCCGCCGAGGAAATGCGCTCCCGCCTGAAGAGCGCCCTCGGCAGGGACCACGACCTCCCCGCCATCGACACCATGCACGCCCTCGCCCTCGAGTCGCTCAGCGGAGAGAAGCCCGTCATCCTCACCGAGGAGGGCGCCCGGCGCGCCTTCGAGGCCGCATGCCCGCAGGCCTCCGGAAGGGAGGCGTCACGCCTGTACGACAGACTGGAATTCGCGCGGGAGACGCTCTCCGTACCTGCCGGACTCAGGCCCCTTCTGACCGCCTACTCCGCATGGAAGAAGCAGCGCGGCCTTGCCGACTACACCGACCTGCCCGAATCATGGCTTGCCGCACTGCGGGGGCGGACGTCCGACCGGGGGCCGTGGAGCCATCTGCTCGTCGACGAGGTGCAGGACCTCTCCCCCCTGCAGAAGGAGGTGCTCTTCGCCCTGCTTCCCTCCGACGGAAGCGGGTTCTTCGGCATAGGCGACCCGGACCAGTCGATCTACGGGTTCCGCGGGGCCGACGCACACATCGAGGAGGCCCTCCGGGAATGCTGGCCCGGCCTCTCCGTGCTCGGCATGACCGAGAGCCACCGCTCGGCCGACGCCATCCTCCAGGCGGGGCGCAGCACCCTTGCGGGCCGCGGAGCCTGCGGCCCCCTCACGTCGGCCGCCGGGCTCATGTCGACGCTCCAGTGGATGGAAAGCCCCACCGCCGAACGCGAGGCCGCATGGATAGCCGACCGCATCGCCATGCTCATAGGCGGCACCTCGCATCTGCAGGCCGACCGCCGTGAGAGCGCCGCCGGATGCCATCTGGAATCCGGATCGTGCAGCCCCGGCGACATCGCCGTGCTCTGCCGGATAAAGGCCCTCATACCGCCCATCAGGGCCGCTCTGGAAAAACGCGGCATTCCCTGCGCCGCCCCTGAGACCGAGGCCTTCTGGGCCGACGAGCGCGCGGCCCTCATGCTGCAGGGGGCGGCATGCTTCCTGCGGCGGAAGACGGAAGCCGGAAGCCCCGTGCCGGGGCTCGACCTCTCAAAGTTCCCCCTGCTCGCGGCCATGGCCGTGCGGAATCCCGGAAAGCCGGCACCCGACGAGCCGCTCGGCTCCGTCACTCCGGAAGCCTGGGCCGCGGGGCCTGACGCCGTCCTCGCCGCAGCCGCGGAATGCTTCGACCCCCTGTTCGGGGAATCGGCCGCCTTCAGGCGGCTCCGCCTCGCATGGAAGGAGCTCGAAGGCTGGGAGGCGCTGCTGCGCGATGTCGCGCTGAAGCAGGAAATCGACGCCGTCAGGCAGAATGCGGAGTTCGTGCAGCTCATGACCCTGCACGCATCAAAGGGTCTTGAATTCAAGGCGGTGTTCATTCCCGGCGCAGAAGACGGCCTGCTCCCGTTCAGGGGCGTGGACGCCCTGCTCGGCAAGCCGGGGGATTTCGAAGCCCCCGCACGCGACGAGGAGGAAAGGCTCCTCTATGTGGGGATCACACGAGCCTCGGAGGCCGTGTTCCTCTCCTCGGCGGTGAAGCGCACCCTGTACGGGCACGCGTTGAGCCTTCCGACCTCGCCCCTGCTGCCCCTCGGGGACTTCAGCGCCCTCAGGATGAAGAAGCATACGAAGACCGTGGCGAAGCAGATAGCCGAGAA
>JAKSQA010000044.1 GCA_024404335.1 Mailhella sp. | reverse complement strand
GTGAAGGTGTTCTTCGGTCTTTCCATCGACTCGGGTTTCTACTATGATTTCGACACTCCGCGTCCGTTCACTCAGGATGACCTCGAGGCCATTGAGAAGGAAATGGCGTCCATCATCTCCGCCGCCGTGCCGTTCGAGCGCTCGGTGATGGACCGTGAGGCCGCCATCGCGCTTTTCCGCGAGAAGGGCGAGACCTTCAAGGTCGAGATCATCGAGGGCATCGACGCCCCCACGGTCTCCCTGTACCGCTGCGGCGGCTTCCTCGACCTCTGCCGCGGCCCCCATGTGCCCACCACCGCCTCCATCAAGGCCTTCAAGCTCCTCTCCGTCGCCGGCGCCTACTGGCGCGGTGATGAGAAGAACCCCATGCTTTCCCGCATCTACGGCACCGCATTCGCCGACGAGAAGGCCCTCAAGGAGCACCTGGCCGCCATCGAGGAGGCGAAGCGCCGTGACCATCGCCGTCTGGGAAAGGAGCTCGGCCTCTTCTCGTTCCATGAGGACGTCGCCCCCGGCATGTCCTTCTGGCTGCCCAAGGGCATGCTGCTCCGCACGATCCTCGAGGACTTCCTTGTCCGCGAGCATCTCAAGCGCGGATACGACCTCGTCCGCGGCCCCCAGATTCTCCGCAGGGAGCTCTGGGAACGCTCCGGCCACTATGACCACTACCGCGAGAACATGTACTTCACCGAAATCGAGGAGAACGTGCATGGCGTGAAGCCGATGAACTGCGTGGGCCACATGCTCATGTACGGCGAGACCCTGCACAGCTACCGCGATCTTCCCGTCCGCATGTTCGAGCTCGGCGTGGTGCACCGCCACGAGAAGTCGGGCACTCTCCACGGACTGCTCCGCGTGCGCCAGTTCACGCAGGATGATGCGCATATCATCTGCGGCATCGACCAGCTTGAGAACGAGATCCTCGGCGTCATGCACCTTTCCGCCGACCTCATGGACCTGTTCGGGTTCAAGTACCGCATCTTCATCTCCACCAGGCCCGAGGACAGCATCGGTTCCGATGAGGCCTGGGAGGTTGCGACCGGAGCCCTGATCAAGGCCGTTGAGAAGGAAGGCAAGGAATACCAGATCAATGAAGGCGACGGCGCGTTCTACGGCCCGAAGATCGACATCAAGGTCACGGATGCCATCGGACGCGAATGGCAGCTTTCCACCATCCAGGTGGACTTCACCCTGCCTGAACGCTTCGACCTCGTGTACGTCGGGCAGGACGGTGAGCGCCATCGTCCGGTCATGGTGCACCGTGCCATCCTGGGCTCCCTGGAGCGCTTCATCGGCGTGCTCACCGAGCATTATGCCGGTGCGTTCCCGACCTGGCTCGCTCCCGTGCAGGCCAGGATCGTCAATGTGACGGATGCTCAGCTGGATTATGTCAAGGAAATGAAGAGCGTTCTCGCCGCCGCCGGCATCCGCGTGGAGACCGACGTGCGCAATGAGAAGCTCGGCTTCAAGATTCGCGAGGCCCAGATGGCCAAGGTTCCCTATGTCCTCGTCGTGGGAGACAGGGAAGTGGCCGACAGGGGCTTCAGTGTCCGTCTCCGCACGGGTGAGAACGTCGGATTCCGCAGCGTTGAGGATGTTGTCGCCATGATGAGGCAGGACAGCGAGGAACCTTTCAAACGTGGAGGTATGAGCTATAGCTTCGCCTAACATGAGACCTCGCCGCGACGTCCCGCAGGACGGTGTGCGCCGCAACGAGCAGATTCGCGCCCGCGAAGTCCGGGTTATCGGTGCGGAAGGTGAGCAGATCGGCATCCTTCCCTGTTCTGATGCCATAGCCATGGCCCGTGAGATCGGCTACGATCTGGTGGAAGTCGCCGCGAATGCGGAACCGCCTGTCTGCCGCATCATGGACTTCGGCAAGTTCAAGTACGAACAGCAGCAGAAGAAGAAGGAAGCCAAGAAGAACCAGACCGTGGTGCAGATCAAGGAAATCAAGGTCCGTCCCAAGACCGACGACCATGACTACGAGACGAAGGTGCGCCACATCCGCCGGTTCCTCGAGGACGGCGACCGCTGCAAGGTCACCGTGTTCTTCCGCGGCCGGGAGATCGTGCATAAGGACCGCGGTGAGTCCATTCTCGACAAGATCATCGCGGATACCGCTGATGTAGGCAAGGTCGAGCAGGCCCCCAGCGCCGAAGGCCGTACCCTTCAGATGCTTCTCATTCCTCTGCCCAAGAAATGAAATCCGGCCCGCATGCGTGCATGCGGGCTTTTTCAGCCTTCCTCCGTGGAAGGGAAAAGATTTTGCGCGGGAGCGGAGTTTTCGCTTGCAGGTTGCGGGGAAATACTGCATACTCCCGTCTTTGTGATGCCCAATCGCCCATCTCCTCAGGAGAAGGGACGAATATCAAGGAGTTGGCTATGCCTAAGATCAAGACCAGCCGTTCTGCCGCCAAGCGTTTCAGCACCACCGGCAGCGGAAAGTTCCGTCGTCGTCGTCAGAACCTCCGCCACATCCTCACCAAGAAGGATGCCAAGCGCCGTGCCCGTCTCGGCAAGGGTGCTCTCGTCGACAGCGCGAACCTGAAGTCCGTCAAGCGTCTGATGCCCTACGCCTAGCATCCGGCTTCGCCGGATCCTGGAGCCGAATTTCGCCGCCCTGCGGCTCAACTCCCGCTGGCCTGATCTCCGCCTCGCGGGAATGAAATATGGAGGATAATCCATGCGTGTGAAGAGAGGTCTTGCTGCCCATCGCCGGCACAAGAAATATATGGATATGGCCAAGGGCTTCCGCGGCGGACGCAGCCGTCTGTACCGCATCGCCCGCGAAGCCGTTGAACGTTCCCTGAATTATGCTTTCGAGGGCCGCAAGCTCCGCAAGCGTGCTTTCCGCCGCCTGTGGATCCAGCGTATCAACGCTGGCGCCCGCATCAACGGCTTGTCCTATTCCCGCCTCGTCAACGGTCTCAAGATCGCCGGCGTGGAAATCAACCGCAAGATGCTTGCTGATCTCGCCGTCCGCGAGAAGGCCGACTTCGCCGCCATCGTCGAACTGGCCAAGTCCAAGCTGGCGTAAGTCCGGCCGGGCGGAACGGCGGACTGCCGCTACTTCCGACTGTTTTCGGGGATGACCCCGTCTTAGAGGGTGCAGGGCTTTTCCCTGCACCCTTTTCATTTTTTTCCGCGCGGCCGGTACCGGCCAGCGCCAGGAGCCTGACATGGATCTCCTTGCCCAACTGAACGGCCTGCCCGGAGAGCTTGAAGAGCGTCTCCGGAAGGTTGCAGGCGATGCCGACCTTGAGGCCGCCCGGGTCGATTTCCTGGGCCGCAAGGGCCGCCTTGCCGAACTGATGTCCCACCTCCGCGACCTTTCCCCTGCGGAACGCCCCGCGTTCGGCCAGGCCGCCAACGCGGTGAAGCAGCGCATGACCGAACTGCTTGACGAGCGCAAGGCCCTGCAGGAGCAGGAGCGCGAGGCCGCCTTCCTCGCCGGCTTCGACTGCAGCCTCCCCGGAAGGACGCTCTGGAACGGTTCGCTCCACCCCATCACCCTTGCCATGGAGGAGGTCTGCTCCGTCTTCCGCAGCATGGGCTACGAGATCGCGGGCGGCCCCGAGGTCGAGACGGACTTCAACTGCTTCGAAGCGCTCAACATGCCGCCTGAGCATCCTGCCCGCGACATGCAGGACACGCTGTACATCAACGACAAGGTCCTTCTCCGCGCCCATACCTCCTGCGTGCAGGTGCGCACCATGATGAACCGCAGGCCTCCCCTTGCGATCATCGGGCCCGGCAAGGTGTACCGCCGGGATTCCGACGTCACGCATACGCCCATGTTCCATCAGATTGAGGGCCTCCTTGTCGACAGGCATGTCACGATGGCCGATCTTCGGGGCACGCTGACGGCCTTCCTGCGCGCCGTCTTCGGCGGCAGCACGCGCGTGCGGTTCCGCCCCAGCTTCTTCCCCTTCACGGAGCCGAGCGTCGAGGTCGATATGTCGTGCGCCCAGTGCGGCGGCCGCGGCCACATCGACGGCCAGCCCTGCCGCGTCTGCAAGGGCTCAGGATGGCTTGAGATCCTCGGATCCGGCATGGTCGATCCCGCTGTGTTCCGCTCCGTGGGCTATGACCCCGACGAGGTTTCCGGCTTCGCATTCGGACTCGGCGTGGAGCGCATCGCCA
The DNA here is from genome assembly GCA_024404335.1 of Mailhella sp. Taxonomy (GTDB): domain Bacteria; phylum Desulfobacterota; class Desulfovibrionia; order Desulfovibrionales; family Desulfovibrionaceae; genus Mailhella. The sequence continues at coordinate 3,324 of JAKSQA010000044.1, read as the reverse complement.
TGCTCAAGTACGGCCTGACCGACCTGCGCATGAATTTCGAGAACGACATACGGTTCCTCCATCAGTTCCCTGTATAGGCCCGTGCCTGAATCCTTTCGAGGAGAAGAATTATGCTTTTAAGTTTCAACTGGCTTAAGGAATTCGTTCCGTACACGGGTACGGCAGAAGAACTGGGCGAGATGCTGACCATGCTCGGGCTTGAGCTCGAGGAGGTCACGCAGCCCTATGACGAGATATCCGGCGTCGTCGTCGGCCGTGTGCTGACCTGCGAGGCCCATCCCGACTCCGACCATCTCCATGTCTGCACCGTCGATGTCGGCGCCGAGGAGCCCCTGCCCATAGTCTGCGGCGCCCCCAATGTCGCCGCCGGCCAGCTCGTCTGCGTGGCCCCTGTGGGTGCCACGCTTCCCGGCGGGCTTGTCATGAAGAAGGCGAAGCTCCGCGGCGTGCCTTCCTTCGGCATGATCTGCTCCGAGCGTGAGATGCAGCTTTCCGAGGACCACAACGGCATCCTCGTCCTTCCCGAGACGAACAGGTCCGGAAGGAAGCCCGCGCTCGGCGAGAAGTTCGTCGACGCCTACGAGCTCGACCGCGAGGTGCTGGACATCAGCATCACTCCCAACCGTGCCGACTGCCTCTCGGTCCTGGGCTTCGCCCGCATCGTGAGCGCCTATCTCGGCCTGCCCGTGACGCTTCCCTCCTTCACGCTTGAGGAGAAGGGCGAGGACATGAGCGGTGCCGTGCCGGTCGAGGTCCGCGACGGAGGGCTCTGCCCCTCCTACACCGGCCGCATCCTCAAGGGCGCTAAGGTCGCACCTTCCCCCGCCTGGATGAGGTGGCGCCTGAACGCCGTCGGCGTCCGCGCCATATCGAACCTCGTCGACGTGACGAACTACATCCTCATGGAGCTCGGCCAGCCTCTGCATGCCTTCGACCACAACCGTCTCGCAGGCGGGCGCATTATCGTGCGCGAAGCCGCCGACGGCGAGAAGATCACCACGCTTGACGGTCAGGAGCGTCTGCTCAGGGCCGGCGACGGCCTGATCTGCGATGCGGAGAAGCCCGTGGCCCTTGCCGGCGTGATGGGCGGCCTGGAGACCGAGATCACCGGCGAAAGCGAGAGCGTGTTCCTGGAATGCGCGGTCTTCCGCCCCCGCAGCATCCGCATGACGGCGCGCCGCCTTGCCCTCAACAGCGAGGCCTCCTACCGCTATGAGCGCGGCGTGGATCCCACCGGGATGGCCTTCGCGCTCGACCGCGCGGCAGCCCTCATGGCCGAGCTTTCCGGCGCCGACGTGTGCCGCGGCATCTGCGCATGCACGCCGCAGCCCTGGAAGGCTCCCGAGATCCGCTTCCGCAGGGCGAAGGCGGAGGGGCTGCTGGGCGTCAGCCTCACGGACGAGTTCTGCCGCAGGACCCTCGAAAGCCTCGGCTGCACCGTGGAGGCCGTCTCCTCCGACGAATGGAACGTGAAGGCCCCCGGATGGCGCTACGACCTGACCCGCGAGGCCGACCTCATTGAGGAGATCGCCATCTTCAACGGCGTCGACAGCCTTGAGGGCACGCTTCCCTCCATCCCCCAGGTGCTCGCCCGCTTCGGCGAGCCCGAAGGCCGTCACGCCTTCATGATGCGTGTGAAGCACTGGGCCGCTGGCCTGGGCATGAACGAGGCCGTCAACTACAGCTTCGTGGGCAACCGCGACCTCGACCATCTCGGGCTCCCCAGGGAAGGCCGGGTGGTCATCATGAATCCCCTGACCGCCGAGCAGGACGTGCTCCGCACGGAACTGGCCCCCGGGCTTTTCCAGAACGTGCGCCAGAACATCTCGCAGGGCGCCTCGGGCGTGAGGCTCTTCGAAGTCGCCGAGGCCTTCACGGCCGACCCCGCATCGGACACGACCGTGCGTGAGGTCCGCCATCTCGCCATGGTGCTGTACGGCTCCCGCTATGAGGAGAGCTGGGCCCATGCTGACGAGGACATGGACTACATCGACATCAAGGGCATCGTCGAGAAGCTCTTCGCGTATCTCGGCCTTGCGAAGCCTTCCTTCTCCATGGCGGAGGGGCATCCCTATCTCGCGCCGGCCGTTGCCGTGAAGCTTGCCGACGGCCGTGAGGCAGGTGTGATCGGCCGCCTGAAGCCCGCGCTCGCCGACGAGTACCTCGCCCGCAAGGCCGTATGGTATGCCGACGTCGACATGGACCTGCTGCGCGCCGAGTCCTCCGTGAGCAGACGCGTCTTCCGCCAGCTTCCGGTCTATCCCGCCGTGAAGCGTGACGTGACCTTCATCGCTTCCAGGTCCGTCCTCGTGCAGGATGTGCTTTCCGCAGTATCCGGTGTGAAGACCTCGCTTCTTGAGGGCGCCGAGCTGCTCGACGTCTATGAGCCGAAGGATTCCGGGTCGAGGAACATCACCGTGCGCCTCACCTTCCGCAGGGCCGACCGCACCCTGCAGGACGGCGAGGTGGACAAAGAGCGCGAGAAGATCGTCTCCGGCGTGGTCAAGGCCCTCGGCGTGACTATCTAAAATAGAAACACACCAGTGGAAAAGGCCGCTTCATGCGGCCTTTTTCGTATGCGGGAAAGACTTTGTCAGAGAAATCCCGGCGGAAAGGCATGGCTGAAACCATCGGAATATGCCATCGTCGGGAAAAACGGATATCCCGTATCAGGAGCACTGATGAATCTGAAATGCCTGCAGGCGGCATGCCTGGCACTGTTCTTTTCCGTGTCGCCGGCGTACGCGGCGGCGATCTCCTCGCCCGACGTCTACCGGCTGGGGAACGGCCTGTCCGTGCTGGTCAGCGCCGACAGCCGCTTTCCCCTCGTCTCGGTCCGTCTTTTCGTGAAGGCGGGCTCGGCATGGGAGCGGCCGGAAGAGGCCGGCCTGAGCCACATGCTCGAGCACATGGTCTTCAAGGGCTCCGCCACAAGCGGCGGCGGTGTTGACCGCAAGGTCGAGAACGCGGGCGGCTCGATGAACGCCTATACCTCATACGACATGACGACGTACCTGACGGACCTGCCCTCGGCCAGCTGGAAGGAGGCGATGGAGGCCGTGCCCGACCTTGCATTCGACCCCCTGCCCAGGCAGCAGGACCTCGATACGGAACGCGAGGTCGCCATCGCGGAGGAGAGGAAGCGGGCCGACAGCCCGATGACCCGCCTGTTCCAGATGTCCATGGCCTCCGCCCTGCGCGGGACTCCCTATGAGACTCCGGTGATAGGGACGGAGAAGGCCCTCCGTGGGCTGACGCCCGGGATGATGCGGGACTACATCATGCGCCGCTACGACCCCAGGGACATGGTCCTGTCGGCTGCGG
>JAKSQA010000043.1 GCA_024404335.1 Mailhella sp. | reverse complement strand
GAGAACGTGCTCGGCAACTTCGCCTTCGCGTATTTCAACCCAGCACAGCTGCAGCAGCTGCCCGGCCTCACCGAATTCTATTCGACCGAGTACGCCGCCCAGGCCTGCATGATGTTCGCCGTCATCGCGTCGTGGATCAGCCCCGCATGGGTCGTGGCTCTTGAGGGCCGTCCCTGGGCCGGTGCGCCGCAGCCCGTACGCGGCTTCAGCATCTGGCTGGGCACCTTCTGCCTCAGCCTGGTCATCTACTTCATGACCATGCACAACCACATGGGCATCCTGTACTACCCCTGGCAGTACTTCACGGCCATCTGCCCGCCCTACTGGGAGCAGTTCGCCGAAACCGTCTCCGCGAACTTCCATGTGGCGTGGATCATGTGCTGCACCGTCGTGGTGTGGTTCGTCGAAGGCATCTGGGAACGCTATCCCTTCACCATGATCAAGCGCGGCTGGCTGCGCCGCCTCTGCCTGTTCGTGGGCATCATCGTCATCGCCTGGGCCCTCTGCCTCTTCTTCTGGTACATGCAGGAGCTGGTATGGGGTGACGCCATCCGCGGCCACCGCCGCGACGCCGCTCCCGACTGGCGCTGGCTGCATGTGGGCGAGACCGCCATCTTCTTCCTCGTGCCCGCGCTTTTCCTGCAGTTCTACTGCGGCAACTGGCCCAACAGGTTCAGCACCCCGGTGAACATCCTCATCCGCAGCGCCATCGTCATCGTCGGCGGCATCGCGCTCTACTGCCTGTACTACATGTACGCCCATTACCTGCTCGGCACCCAGAAGGGCTTCTCGCATCCGCAGCAGTTCCCCATGATCCCCACCATCTGGCTGATCGACATCTGGCTCATCAACTGGTGGTTCATGGACGGATGGCCGGGATGGCGCCGTGAGTTCAAGACGGAAGCCGACTTCGCCGAGGAAAGACGCCATATCGAGGAAGACCACGCATGGCGTCCCGGCATGGGCTCCGGCCTGATCGCCGGCATAGCCGTCGGCGTGGCACTGTACTTCTTCATGGTCTGGCTGCTCCCCATCTGCAGCGCGACCTTCACCCTGGTGAAATAGGAGCCGATATGGACAGACGTGAATTCATAAAGGGTGCGTCCCTCGGCATCGGCGCCGGCGCCCTCGGCGCCATGGGCCTGTATTCCTACACTCCCGCACGCCGCGCCTTCCTGCCCGACGTGCAGCGGAAGATGACCGACATCGGCATGTGCAAGTCGGTGCGCGTCACCAACATCTCCGAGACGAGCTGGTTCGACAACGGCGTCTTCATGAAGAACGTGACGGGTGCCGGCGGCCTCCTGGTGGACCAGTACACCTACAACTGGGCCCCCTTCGGCAACGGCAAGGGAATCGGCAAGGGATCCTATGAAGAGGGCATGAAGCTCATCAAGCCCTACATCCAGAAGGGCGACCTGCACGGAGCATGGGCCATTGCGAAGGAGAACTCCGTCGATGCCGACAACGCCGGCGGCTTCTCCTGCCTGGTGGAGATCGAGGCCCTCGACGGCAAGATCACCAAGTATCTGTTCGACTGCGGCTGGAGCTACGACTGGATGGAGGAGAGCTTCAAGCGCGAAGGCATCGACCGCATGCTCGCCAACGGCGAGATCGACGGATTCATCCAGACCCATGAGCACATGGACCACTACTGGGGCTTCCCCGTCGTGGCGAAGTACGGCCCCAACGTCCATGTCTACACGCCGAACACCTTCTACCCGCAGGGCAAGCAGTACATCAAGGACTCCGGCCATGTGGGCGAATGGACGCAGGTCAAGAAGGGCCTCTACAACCTCCAGCCCGGCGTGGCGCTCTACCAGTTCGAATGCCCGATCATCTTCAAGGTGTACGGCGAGATGTCGATGTACTGCAACGTGAAGGACGTCGGCCTCGTGAGCATCACCGGCTGCTGCCATCAGGGCATCATCCTCTTCGCCGATACGGCGTACAAGGAGCTGAAGTACGAGAAGGACCAGTTCTACGGCCTCTACGGCGGCCTGCACATCTCGCCCTTCGACGACTGGGATCCCAAGTACGACGACCTCGTCATCGGCCTGAAGAAGTGGGACCTCAAGCGCGTCGGCTGCAACCACTGCACCGGCCTCATCACCGCGCAGAAGTTCGTGGATGCGGGCTACCCCGTGGTGAAGGGAACGGCGAGGTTCCGTTCCAAGACAAACAACTACCTGGGCAACGGCGATAAGATCTCGTTCCCCGGCTAGTGTTCCGACGCGGCGGAGCGCCCCCCTGCGCGCTCCGCCGCCCTTTTTCACGGGAGGAGCCATGAGGCTGGATTCCATTTTCCCCCGACCCATCGGCGACGGCGGCTCCGACTGCGCGAGCCTGCTCACCACGCTCATCATGGCGGCCCACTTCGACCGCAGCGAGGCCCGCGCCCTGGGCTGGCGCGGCGTCCGCCCCGCGGCGGCCCCCAATCCCTGCTGGACGTGCCGGGTGGCGGGTTCGGAGCTCGTGTTCGGCATGCGCTTCGACGGCGAGCTCCGCGGCGGGCACGGCGGCATGCCGGTGCTCCACGGGTACTTCAGCCTGTACGCCTTCCCCCGCGGCGATTCGCCTCTGCTGGAGAGCTTCCCCCTTGATGCCCTGCGCACGGCCATGGATGAAGGCTACGGGGCCGCCCTGCGCGAGTTCTCCGGCGAGGATGCCTTCGATCCGTTCCTGTTCGGGCGGCTCGTCATGGATGCGGCATGCGACGGCACGGCGCTGTGCCTTTCGCTGGAGGCGCCTGCGCGCCACAGGGTCGTCTCGCTTGACGGCATCGCTGACGGGCGGGGCGGCTGGATCGTGGCCCCCGGCGGCGAGGAGTGCTCCGTGCCGGCTTTCAGGCTCTTCCTTCCCCTTTTCGCGGCCCTGGCCGCCACGGCCGAGAAGCAGCTGGGCGAACCGGCCGCCGTGGCCCTCTCGTCATCGTTCCGCCCCCGCATGGGCTTCCGCGCCGGCGGGGGGATGGAGCCTGTCGCGGAGCTGCGGGATGCGGTGCCGGCGCTGCATGCCGTGTTCGGCAGGCCGCTTTCCGCGGAGGCTGAGGGGGCGCGCCCCCTCCGGAGCCTTCCCGCGCGGCATGTGCCGGAGCCCCTTGAGGGCGCCGGGCTGCCCGTGCTGCATGTGCTCACCGGCTTCCTCGGGAGCGGGAAGACGACCTTCCTGCGGCGCTGGCTTGACTTCCTGCATGGCAGGGAGCGCTACACGGGCGTCATCCAGAACGAATTCGGCAGCATCGCCCTCGACGCCGCCATGCTCGCCGGTGACACGGTGGTCGAGGCGCTCGACGAGGGGTGCGTATGCTGTTCGCTGGCCGACAGCCTGCGGCCGGGCATAGAGCGCATCGTGGACGCCATGCCTGCCGAGCAGTTCGTGCTTGAAACGACGGGCGTCGCCAATCCCTCGAACATCATGGCGGCGATGGAGGGGCTCAGGGACCTGGTGAGGCCCGGGCTCGTCATCACCGTGGCCGACGCGCTCGACCTTTCCGCAGGGCAGGGCGGCTTCCCTGCCGATTCGGGCGTGAGGCGCGAGCAGATCATGCGTGCCGACGTGGTCATACTCAACAAGGCGGGCGATGTGCCCGCCCCGCAGCTGGATGCGCTCGCCGCAAAGCTGCATGCCCTCAATCCGCGCGCCCTCATCCTGCCGGCCTCCTACGGCAGCGTGCCCTTCGGGGAGCTCGACGCATTCATCGACGCGCACGGGAAGGGCAGGCTGCCTTCGCGCGGGGCACGGCTTGATGCCTTCGGCCGCCTGACGCATGCGGAGGAGGGCTTCGAAAGCAGGACGCTCTTCTTCGACGACCCGGTTTCCGAAGAGACGCTTTCCGGCATCCTCCGGGATGCGGGGGCTGGACTCAGCCGGGCAAAAGGCATAATAAATATAGAGAATAAGGGGCTCTGCGTGGTCCAGTGGGCTGCCGGACGGCTCGAAATCGATCCGTGTGACGCCGAGGAGCCCGCCGGGCTTGCCGTCATAGGCACGGATCTGCGGATTCCCGACGGAGGCATGGCATGAACATCATATCCCTCGGCGGCTGGATGATGTGGCCGCTTCTCCTGGTGTCCATCATGGCGGCGGCCATCATCGTGGAGCGCCTGCTGCTGTATTCCTCGCTGAGGTTTCCCTCCGGGAGTTTCGCGGAGAGCCTCCGCCCCGCCGTGCGCGGCGACAGGGCCCCGCTGGCGGCCGAGCTCCGCAGGTCGCCTCTGCTCGCGCGCTTCGCCGATGCGGCTGAGGCGGGAGGGCCTCATGCCGAGGCCGAGCTCCGCCTTGAAGGGAACGCGGTCATGGCGCGGCTTGACGCCAGGCTCCCGATGCTTTCGGTCCTTGCGAGGCTGGCGCCCCTGATGGGGCTTCTCGGTACGGTGCTGGGCATGATCTCCACCTTCTCGGAGATAGCCGGTGCCCAGGCCGGCGTGAACATGAACCAGCTCGCAGGCGGGATATGGCAGGCCCTCGTGACGACGGCGGCCGGCCTTGTCATCGCCATTCCGGCGCATTTCTTCCTTCATCTCTTCCGCACCCGCGCCGATGCGGTGGCCGCGGCGCTCAGCGATGCGGCGCAGGCCGTTTCCGGCGGATCCACCGGGGAGGGCCGCGCATGATCGACTTCCGCCGCCCGCGCGGGGAGGGGGACGGCTTCGATCTTGCCCCCTTCATGGATGTGATCGTCATCCTGCTGATCTTCTTCATCATCGCATCGGCGTTCGCCGTGCGCGGCCTCGATCTCGACCTGCCGCCCGCGCATACGAGCGAGGCGCTTTCCGGACGTGTGGTGGAGATAACTCTTGCCGACGACGGCTCCTACACCTGCGACGGCGTGCCCGTCTCCCCTGCCGATCTGCGGTACCGCCTGCAGGACATAGTGCGCGGCTTCCGCAAGGATCCCGGCCAGCTCGTCCTCAAGTCCTCGCCGAAGGCTCCGGTCGACGCCCTCATACGGCTTGTGGACGAGGTGCGCATGCTCGGCGGTGAGAAGCTCATGATCGCGACGTCGCGTCCCGGCGAGCGAAGGCCATGACCGACGGCCAGCGCATCGCGGCGGGCATAGCGGCCTCCCTCTTCCTCCATTTCTGCCTTCTGACGGGCCGCTTCGCCATGCAGGAGGCTCCGGACACCTTCCGCGCTGTGCTTGAAATCGAAGGGGAATCCGCTGCCCGGGCCGCCCCGCCGAAGCAGGGTACGGGCATCCATTCCGCATCGCCCCAGACGAAGGAGGAGGCCGAGGAGGCGGACAGGAAGCGCCGCGCCTATCTGCGCTACCTTGATGCGGTCGATGCGGCCGTCCATGCACGGAGGCTCGAGGTCGGCGCCGAGGACCTCATCGGCGTGGCGGTATGCGCCTTCGACATCCATGCCGACGGGGGATTCTCCGAACCTTCCGTGCTTCGGAGCTCGGGGGACGCGCGCCTGGATGATGCGGCGCTCCGTGCGATACGCGCCGCGGGCGGAGCCGTGAAGCGGCCCGCCATCCTTGGGACCGATGTGATCAGGATGACCCTTGAGGTGAAGTACCAGTACGGGCTGCGCTGAGCCGGAAAAAACTCTGTAGGCAGGGGCGTTCCCTTATCTGATCGGTATTTTCTATTTTTGGATATCGCATTATTTGTCCAGTATGATCGACAAACAAACACATTTCTTGTCGATCATACTGGACAAATTTTCATATTGCTGTATTCCTCTTTTTAAGAATCTACAAATATTGAGGAAGGTCGCGTGAATCACGATATTCTCAAAAGTGTCATATATGACTGGCATGAAGTCATCCGCTCTGCGGTCATCAATCCAAGGGAATACACTCCGGACACTTCAGTTAACCGCATTTTTGTCGGCCCGAGGCGTGCAGGAAAATCGACCATGCTGTACGCCCTGGTCCGCACTCTGGTCGACCAGGGGGCAGGCTGGGACAGTATCATATTCATCAACTTCGAGGATGAACGTCTTTCGGAGTTCTCCCTTGCCGACTTCAATGACATCATGTCCGTCCAGGCAGAGCTGAGCGATGAAGAATCCTGGTTTTTCTTCGATGAAATCCAGAATATTCCCGGATGGGAAAAATTTGCGCGGCGTATCGCAGATTCCGGCAGACATGTTTTCATCACCGGCAGTAACGCGCGTATGCTGAGCCGTGAAATGGAAAGCGTTCTTGGAGGCAGGTATCTCTCCAGCTTCATCGAACCCTATTCTTTTTCGGAATTCCTGAATGCGTCGGGTGTTGCATACGGAAAACGGGAAAAGCTCTCCACTGCAGGTCGAGGATCTATTCAGCGGGCATTCGGTGAGTACCTCCGCTTCGGGGGCTTTCCCGAAATACTGCATCTGAGCAGCAAAAGAGAGTATCTCAGCAGCATCTGTGGAAAAATCCTGCTGGGAGACATCGTAGCCAGAAACGGAATCCGCAATGACAGGGCTCTGCGCCTGACCATTAAGAAAATCGCTGAATCTGTCCGGAACGAGATTTCCTTCTCACGGCTGCACAACATGCTCCGCTCAATCGGACTGAGCATAAGCAAGGATACGGTCATTTCGTATGTCGGGCATGCGGAGGATGCCTGCCTCATATTCCCCATTAGAAACAAATTTGCCGAATTCAGCGAACGCGAAGGCAATCCGAAGTATTATTTCTGCGACAATGGGATTCTTGGGCTTTTTCTGTCCGACTCTGAGCCGGCGCTTCTGGAGAATCTCATAGCCCTCCACCTGAGGCGCAGATATGGGGAAGTGTTTTTCCTGAAATCCCCTAAATACGGCATAGATGTCGATTTCTTTGTGCCTGAGACGAAAACTGCGGTGCAGGTAGCATGGCGACTTTCCGATGAAGCACGGGAAAGGGAATTCCGGAACCTTTTAAAACTGAACAATACTTTCAAAGATGCCGAAAGGCTGGTTGTCATAACTGCAGACTCTGCCCCGGTCGAGAATGTGCCGGAAGGAGTGGATGTCATCCCTGCGTTCTGGTTCCTGCTTGAAGGATGACATTTGCCGCCGAAGCAAAGCGCTCTCGAAAGATGGAGAAGGCAAGATATCCGCTTGAAATGTAAAAGGGGCTCGGAATCCGGAGCCCCTTCGCATGTGTGCTGTCCGTATTGGGGGCGGCTCTACAGCCATTTCACGAGGGGAGCCTCGCGGAGAGGATAGCTGCGGTAGGAAGCGTCGGATCGACCGAGCATCAGTGCGCCGTACAGCTTGCTGCCTTCGGGGACGGAGACGCCTTCAGGCAGGCCGAAACGGCAGGATTCGATGAACATGCCGGCCCAGCAGGAGGCGAGGCCCATGCCGTGTGCGGCAAGCTCAAGGTAGGCGATGGCCGTGGCGCAGTCGGTTTCGGAGAGGATTCTTTCCGGCGCATGGACCATGATGATGCAGGGCGCTCCGCGGAAGATGGTGTCTCTGCCGGCTCGGCACTGCCCGGTGAAGAGAGGGGCGAGACCGTGCTTCTCCATGTGGGAGACCACGGATTCCAGCAGGGGAAGGGCCTTCTCCCTTCCGTTGAGCAGGGGGGAGGGGACCTGTCGGTAG
>JAKSQA010000042.1 GCA_024404335.1 Mailhella sp. | reverse complement strand
ACCATCGACACCGACTTCAAGGGGCTCCGCCTCAACGGGAGCGAGGTACCCGTACTCGGCGTGCTGGAGATCGTGCACGACATGACGGGCCAGTACCGCAGCGCCATCAAGGCCCAGTGGCTCATCATCGCCGGGTTCATCATCTCGTCGCTCATACTCTTCATCCTCATACTCGTCATCTCGCGCAAGGCCGAGCGCATCCTCCAGAAGAGGATGGCGCGCAACCGGGAACTCGAATCGAAGCTCCATCAGGCGGAGAAGCTGGCCAGCATGGGCCGGATGGTGGCGTCCATCGCGCATGAGATCCGCAACCCGCTCGGCATCATACGGTCGACGGCGGAATTCCTCATCCGCCGCCACAAAAGCGAGGATGCCACGACGCAGGCCATGCTCACCGCCATCTACGACGAATCCTGCCGCCTGGGAACGACGGTCAACGACTTCCTCGACTACGCCCGCCCCAGGAAGCCCCGCCAGGACGATGTGCCCCTCCGCGACATCCTCGACAAGGCCATGGCCTTCCTGAGCGGCGAATTCGAGCGGCAGGGCATCCGCATCGACATCGACCTTGCCGACGGCCTCCGCGTCACCGGCGACCCGGACCTCCTCTATCGGGCCGTCTACAACATACTCGCCAACGCGCAGCAGGCCATGCAGGGGCCCGGCGGCATCAGTGTCAGAGGCGACGTCGACCTTGCCGGCCATACTGTCCTCCGCTTCCGCGACACAGGCCCCGGATTCTCCGAAGACGCCCTCCAGAAGGCGCTCGACCCCTTCTTCACCACAAAGGACACCGGCACGGGGCTCGGGCTCCCCATCGTGCGGTCCATCATCGAATCGCACGGAGGCCGGCTCTCGCTTGCCAACGCGCAGAACGGCGGAGCCGTCATTACGATAGACTTCATGCCGCAGACGGAAAACAACTCCTGAGGTCATCATGAGCGAAAAATCCCACATCCTCGTCGTCGACGATGAGAAGAACTACCTCATGGTCATAGAGGCCATGCTCAAAGACGCCGGCTACGAAGTGACGGCCATCAACGATCCGGAGCTCGCGCTACACTTCCTCAACGAATCAGAGGTCGATGTCGTCATAACCGACATGAAGATGCCCAAGATATCAGGCAAGGAGCTCCTGCAGGCCGTGAAGAAGGCCACTCCGGAGATTCCGGTGCTGATCATGACGGCCTTCGGCAGCATCGAAAGCGCCGTCGAGGCGATGCGCTACGGCGCCTTCGACTACATCACCAAGCCCTTCGCCAACGACGAGCTCCTCCTTTCCGTCCACAACGCGGTCGAGCTCTCCAAGGCGCACCGCCAGTACAGGCTCCTTCAGGAGAACCTGGAGAACCGCTACAGCACCCACCAGATCATCGGCAGGTCCAAGGCGATACGCGACACGCTCGCCATCGTCGACCGTGTGGCGGCAAGCCGCTCCACCGTCCTCATCACCGGCGAATCGGGCACGGGCAAGGAACTGGTGGCACGAGCCATACACTTCACATCGTCCCGCAAGGAGGGCCCCTTCATCTCCGTCAACTGCATGGCCTTCAATTCCGGAGTGCTCGAAAGCGAGCTCTTCGGGCACGAGAAGGGATCCTTCACGGGGGCCGTCGCCACAAGGCGGGGACGCTTCGAGCAGGCCGACCAGGGCACCCTCTTCCTCGATGAGATCGGCGAGCTGAGCATGGACCTTCAGGTAAAGCTGCTCAGGGTGCTGCAGGAGAGGACATTCGAACGCGTGGGCGGAACGGACCCCGTCAGCGTCGACATACGGGTCGTCGCCGCCACCCATCGCGACCTCGCCGCCATGGTCGAGGCCGGAACCTTCCGGGAAGACCTCTACTACAGGCTCAACGTCGTCCAGATCCCCATCCCCCCCCTCAGAGAGCGCCGCGAGGACATCCCGCTCCTCATCGCCCACTTCTCGCAGAAGATCGCCGAAGACAACGCGATTCCTGCGAAGAGCTTCACGGCCGAGGCCCAGAACTACCTCACCGGATACGAATGGCCGGGCAACATACGCCAGCTCCAGAACGTGCTTGAACGCTGCCTCGTCATGGTGACCTCGAACATCATCGACGTCGTCGACCTCCCCCCGGAGATCAGAGGCGAGGAATCGCAGTTCAAGAGCGCCGTCGACCTCCTTCCTGTGGAGCTCAACCTTGCCGACACGCTCGACAAGATCGAGGCCGCGCTCATAAAGCGCGCCCTTGCCAGAGCCGACTTCGTGCAGGCGCACGCCGCCGAGCTCCTCGGCATATCCCGCAGCCTCATGCAGTACAAACTGAAAAAGTACAACATTACAGGCCACTGAGCCGCCTGCCGCCGCCCTGAGGCTTCGGCTTTTCGCTGAAAGCATGGAGAGCAAGGTATGTTTCACGTGAAACATACCTTGCTTTTTTCATACCCCTTGCCTATTAACAGGGCATCGTCATGATAAGGAGCACGTTTTGGCAAGAATCATAGCCGTTGCCAACCAGAAAGGCGGCGTGGGCAAGACCACCACATCCGTCAATCTGGCCGCAGCACTCGCCGTCATGGAGAACCGCGTCATGCTTGTCGACTGCGATCCGCAGGCGAATTCGACAAGCTCCCTGGGATTCGAGCAGCAGAAGCTGTCCACGAACCTGTACACCGCCCTGTGCTCTCCTGAAACACTGAACGAGACGATCCTCCCCACATCCATCCCGTTCCTCACGCTCCTTCCCGGCACGACCGACCTTGTCGGAATGGAGATAGAGCTCGTCGACAAGATGGGCCGCGAATACTACCTAGCCGACCTGCTCGGCCGCGTGAACGACAGCTACGACTACATAATCCTCGACTGCCCTCCGTCCCTGGGCCTCATCACCGTCAACACCCTCTGCGCCGCGCACGAGATACTCATCCCCCTCCAGTGCGAGTTCTTCGCCCTCGAAGGCATCGTCAAGCTGCTCCAGACCTACGAACAGGTCCGCCGCCGCCTGAACAGGGAGATCAAGGTTCTCGGCGTCCTGCTCACGATGTACGACTCCCGCAACAAGCTCGCCCGACAGGTGAAGGAGGAAGCCGAGCACTGCTTCCCCGACAGGATGTTCGAGACCATCATCCCCAGGAACGTACGCCTTTCTGAAGCACCGAGCCACGGGAAGTCCATCCTGCACTACGATATCAAATCCAAGGGTGCCGAAGCCTATCTGAAGCTTGCGGAGGAAGTCGTGAACCGCCGCGCCCGGGCATAGAGAACCAGCGGAATCCCTGGCGGGAATCCGGCAAGAACAACGGAGAGCCTATGAACATACCAGAAAGAGGCCTCGGCAGAGGACTCGGATCGCTTCTTTCCGGAAGATCGCCGGAGAATTCAGGAGGCCGCAAGGAAGAGCTTGCGCTCAGCCAGCTCGTCCCTGGGAGGCTCCAGCCCCGGAAATACTTCGATGAGACGGCGCTTGCCGAACTTGCGTCATCCATCAGGAAGCAGGGCGTCATCCAGCCCCTCATCGTGCGGAGGCTCGAAGGCGTACCCGTACGATACGAGATCGTGGCCGGCGAACGCCGCTGGCGGGCCGCCAAACTCGCCGGTCTCACCGACGTGCCCGTGATCATCGCGGAATATGACGACAGGGAGGCCATGACCGTCGCCCTTGTGGAAAACCTCCAGCGTGAAGACCTCGATCCTCTTGAAGAAGCCGAGGCCCTCCAGTCGCTCAGGAACGCCTATTCCCTCAGCCAGGAGGAGCTTGCCGCCCAGCTTGGGAAAAGCCGCTCCGCGGTCGCCAACGCGCTCCGGCTCCTCCAGCTTCCGGAGGAGATACGCGAAGGGCTTGGCAAGGGCCTCATCAGCGCCGGCCATGCCAGGGCCATGCTCTCCGTATCCGATGCGGAGCTCTGCTCCAGGCTCTTCCATGCCGTGGTCGACAGACGCCTCTCCGTCAGGGAAACCGAAGCTGCGGCCGACCACTGCAAGCGTACGGGCGAGCTTCCCGACACCCTCGGCGGCCCCCAGCGGGCAAAGCCGGCCGAGGCCCCTGCCCGGAGGTCCCCCAAGCCGCAGATACTGAAGGACCTGCAGGCAAGCCTGCGCAGAAGCAGCGGCACACAGGCGACCATCACCGGCACGGAAGCGTCCGGCCGCATCCAGATCCCCTATTCCTCACCCGATGAACTCGCCCGTATCCTCGCCCTTCTGGGAACGGAAAACGGCGAATAGGCTCATTGGCCGGCCGCTATCCCGTCATCGTCCCGGGCGACAACGGAGCAATCAAGAAATCCGGTAAGCACGGCGGGGAAATCGGCGCCGACACCGGGCCTGCATTCCGGGCATGCCCAAGCAGTCCATCAGGAGGGACGCGAGCGGAGCTCCGGCGCCTCTCTCGACGCAGGGAAGCCGATCCGGACATCGGGCTGCCGTACTTCCGACTAAAGCGGTGCTTTTTTAAAATGGAAAAGGCGGGAAATCCCGCCTTTTCCATTTCCTGCGCCGATGCCTCAGCGTCTGACGAACACAGCCAGGAACATCGCATCCTCACCGGGGAACATCGGCTCGTACATACGGATCACGGATGCCTCCGCATCGGGATGCCTCCGCAGAAAGCCCTCGGCCTGAAGCTCGTTCTCATCCCTTCCGGCAGCACATGTGGAATAGAACAGCGCTCCGCCCCTCTCGACGGCAGGCCATACGGCATCAAGCAGCTCCTTCTGAAGGCGTACGGCATTTCCGATGCCCTCCTCCGAAAGGCGGAACCTGAGCTCCGGGTTCCGTCCTATGGTTCCCGTACCGCTGCAGGGCGCATCAAGCAGGACATAGGGGAAGCTCCCCCGGACATCCTGCGCCGCCGCACATCGGATTTCAGGCAGGCGGAGGCCGAGCCTTCCCGCCTCCCTGCGGAAATCATCAAGCCGATGCTTCGACGGGTCGCTCGAAAGAACGACCTCCACGCCCTTTTCCAGAAGGGCGCAGCTTTTGCCGCCTCTGCCGCAGCACGCGTCCCACACACGCACAGGCCGGCCTTCGGCATGCGCATCAAGCCATGATACGATATCCTCAGCCAGTATCTGCGAGGAGACGCCCTGGCGTGAAATCCGGCCCTCAGCCTCAAGCGCGGCCAGCGCATCCCTCTCGGATGCGGCTCCCGCCCGGGCCGGATCGAGAAGATGCGCGGAGAAGCCGCACCGCCCCACCGGGCGGAAGCCCTTCGCCGTCCATTCCTCCCGAAGCTCCTCCGCACCGGAGCGGGCCATGTTCACCCTCCATGATGGGGAAGGCGGAACCGACGCATTCGACGCAAGGGCGGACGCCCCTGCGGGACCGTAGTCACCGATCCACTTCGATGCGAGCCACAGAGGGATGGAGGCCGATTCGGCGATGTCACGGGGGCCTGCCGATTCACCGTCAGGCCTCCTCCCACGCACCGCAATCTCCTCGGCAATCGCAGCGGAATCTTCGGAAAGCCTCCGGAGCACGGCATTCACAAGCCCTCCCATCCCTTTTCCGCACGCACGGATGGCGATGGCGGCCGTCTCGTGGACGGTCGCCCTTGCCGGTATCCCGTCAAGGAAGAGCAGCTCGTACAGTCCCTGCCGCAGCAGCATGCGGATCTTTGGGGAAAGGCCCTCCGGCCTCGTGAGACGCCGGCTGAGGAAAACATCCAGAAGGACATGTCTGCGCATGACGCCGCATGCGAGCTCCGTAAGAAGGGCCCGGTCACGAGGCTCCATGAAGGAGGCACGCGCAGCGCTGTCGATCAGCGTCTGGAGAGGCTTCTGGCCTTCGGGATGGCCGGCGACTTCAAGAAGTATCTCCAGAGCCGCTTCCCTCGAGGATTTTTTCGCGCCGTTTTGAGCGTTTTTTTTTGCTTTTTCGGTCATTACATCACGTCAGCCCCCAAAATGCCGCAGAATGGCACACAGGGCCCCTTATCGCTGTTTGACGGTTTAAGGGCTTTTTCAGGGCTTACCTAGTCCCTGCCGCCCAGAACACCCCATGGCTCCGGAAGCCCGCGGAGCCTTCCGTTCCGGAAGTCGGCGGCGCTCATGGTGCCCTTGCCCGCAGGACGGATCCGGGAAATGCCGTAGACACCGCTTCCGCAGGCGACAAGAAGCTCGCCGTCCTCCATGCCGAGAAGCGTGCCCGGTGCGGCGCCGTGCCGCATGTCCATCGGCCGGCCGGGCCCCAGGCGGAGCGCAAGCGGCTCCCTGCCCTCGATGCGGAGAACGCTTTTCGCGCCGGGCGCAGGCGTAAGCCCGCGGATCCTGTTATGCACCTCTGCCGCAGGGAGCGACCAGTCGACGTATTCCTCGGCAGGGGAAATCTTGGCCGCATGGGTGGCCTTCTCCGCATTCTGCGGGACAAGGGCCACCCGCCCTTCGGATATCATCCCCAGGGCGCCGACCATAAGACGCGCCCCATGCTCGGCCAGCTCGTCGAACAGGGTCCCCGCCGTATCCTCCGGCTCGATGGTCACGGCCTGCTGGAGAAGCATGGGGCCGGAATCGAGGCCGGCCTCCATCCTCATGATCGTGACGCCCGTGATGGCGTCTCCGTTCATGACGGCCCGCTGTATAGGGGCGGCCCCCCTGTACTGCGGCAGCAGCGAGCCATGCACGTTGAACGGCCCGAAAACGGGTATGTCCAGCACCCTCTGGGGGAGCAGGAGCCCGTAGGCCGCCACTACGAGCACATCGGGACGCAGGGCCGCAAGCTGTTCCACATCGGCGTCGCTGCGGAAGTTCTGAGGCTGGTACACGGGAATGCCCAGCTCCTGGGCCAGCTGCTTCGCGGCCGGAGCCATGAGCTTCTTCCCTCTTCCGGCCGGCCTGTCGGGCTGGGTATAGACCGCGACGACCTCGCCGCCTTCCCAGGCGGCGACGGCTTTGAGTATCGCCGCCGCGAAATCGGGCGTCCCCATAAACACTATTCTGAGCTTTTCCAAGGCTTGCTCCGCTTCGGCATGGTCCGGCGGACCGGCCATGCGGATAAGAGGATTAATCAAAAACCCGGCCGTGAGGCCGGGTTCCGATGCCGTGCGGAAAAGGATTCCGCACGGTTTCATATATGCTATCTGCGGCCTCGGCGCATCTTCTTGTCGTAAAGCGAGCGCTTGAGGTAGCTGATGTAGTCTATGAACAGCTTTCCGTCGAGGTGGTCGGTCTCATGCTGCATGCATGCGCCGTAATAGCCCTCGCCCTCGATATGCACGGGCCTGCCCTCAAGATCAAGCGCGTCCAGGGCCACACGGCGGGGCCGCTTGACCTTGGCACGGAGTTCCGGAACGGAAAGGCAGCCCTCGTTCTCCTCATGGGGCCTCGCATCAAGGACCGTCACGACGGGATTGATGAAGACTCGGAAATCCTGAGGAGCCTCGGGATCATTGAGCTCGGGGGAGACGTCGATGACCACCACCCTGCGCAGGACACCGATCTGCGGAGCGGCGATGCCGACGCCGCCTACGGTGTTCAGGGTATCGAGAAGGTCCTGGGCAAGGGCGCGCACGCCGTCGTCTATCTCGGCGACAGGCTCGCAGACCTTGGCAAGGAGCGGATCGGGATACTGTACTACGGGTCTCAGCATGGCTTACTCCGCTGCGGCCGCAGGAGCGGCGGGGGCGGCCTTC
>JAKSQA010000041.1 GCA_024404335.1 Mailhella sp. | reverse complement strand
TTTTCCTATATGTATCATGTGAATGGGTGGTACCTCTATTATAATCACCATGGCTCCAAAGGGGAAGTGCCGCGTGACAAAAAAGCCATCCCTTCAAGGAAAATCTTTATTTTAGACGCGGTATCAAGTAGGCTCATGCCATATTTCGGCCATACCGAAGCCTTTTCCCGACCCATCAGGGGGCCATCATGAGCCACGCACAGCAAGGCGCCGACCATAAGCCCGAGACGGCGCTCTACGTCGTAGACGAATCTCTCAGGGTAGTTTCCTGCAACAGCGCCCTGCGCGCCATCTACCCTGCCCTTCAGGTGGGAAGGCCATGCCACGAGCAGCTGTGCGGCGAACCGGCCCAGTGCCCCAACTGTCCTCTCCGGGCCCCCGCGGAACAGGACACCATGTTCTTCAACCCGCTGCTGCGCCGATGGGTCATCGCACACTGGACGGATATGGACTGGCCGGGCACCCCCGGAGCGAAAGTCCTCATGGCACGCGCCGGCGACGATAACAGGGCATTTCTGAGTGATCTGGCCCGCCTCCATTCCTATGACGAGGTGCTCGAACTTGATCTGGCAGCCGACACGTACGCCACGGTCTACCGGTCCCCTTCGAGCACATCGCTCAGGCCCCTGAGAGGCACCCTTTCGGCCCTCATCAGATCCGAATCCGAAGGAACGATCCACCCCGCGGATGTCGACGCATTCGACGCGTTCTGGAACCTCGGGGATCTTGCCCGGCGCATTTCCGACGCCGGGAACTGCGCGTCGGAATCCTTCCACGAAATACGCTCCGACGGCGCCTGGCATCTGGTCAGACGTGTCGTCTCCGCATTCCGCAGCGGCTCCGGGGGGCACCCGTCCGTCTTCTGTTTCACAACGCTTCTGAGCGCCCTCAGTTCCATCCCCTCCCTGCTGCCGGCTGACGAGCGGGATCCCCTCACGGGTCTTTTCCGCGGAAAGACCTTCCTCTCGAAAGGCGCGGAATTCCTGGATTCCGCGGAGCCCCCTCTCTGCATTGCCGCAGTGGACATCGAGCATTTCAAGCTTTTCAACAAATGGTTCGGCAGAGACACGGGAGACCGGCTTCTCCGCAGTGTCGCCGAGAGCCTTTCCGTTTTCTGCGGAGAGGTCCGGGCAGCGGCGGGATACATGGGCAACGACAACTTCGCCGTGATCCTTCCGGACTTTTCCGAGAGCACCTCGCTCCTTATGGACCGCGTCACCGAAACCGTCCGCGGGTTCGGCGACAGCGCCGGATTCCTCCCCATATTCGGGATATGCCCCATGCAGGGCGGACTTGACCTTAACGGCGCCTACGACAGGGCCGTTCTCGCGCTCTCGACCATAAAAGGGCAGTATACCGTACGGATGAGCCGCTTCAGATCCACCATGCTGGAAGACATGGAAGGCGAGCAGGCGCTCATCTCCGATGTGCAGGACGCCCTCCGGAACAACCGGATCACCTTCTTCGTCCAGCCCCTGTGCAGAATCGCGACAGGCAGGGTAGTCGGCGGCGAAGTGCTCATGCGCTGGAAAAGGAACGACGGCAGCTTCATGCCCCCCGGGCAGTTCATCCCCATCCTCGAGCGCAACGGCTTCATCACAAACGTCGACCGCTACGTATGGGAGGAGGCCTGCCGATGGCTCCGGCGCCTCATCGACTCCGGCATACGCCCCGTACCCATATCGCTCAATGTCTCGCGCATCGACGTATACAGCCTGGATGTGGCCGAATACTTCAGAAACCTTGCGGTGAAATACAGCCTCGACCCCGCACTCATAAAAGTCGAGATCACGGAAAGCGCCTACATGAAGGCGGAGGAAGCCGACAGCACCGGCAGGCTCTCGACCACCACCGAAGCCCTGCGCAACGCGGGCTTCATGGTCCTTCTTGACGATTTCGGCAGCGGCTACTCCTCCCTCAGCATGATGGAGAGCCTGAACGTCGACATACTCAAGATCGACATGCTCTTCCTGAACATCCAGCAGAAGGCTCCGCGCAAGGGGACATGGCTCATAAGCTCCGTGCTGGACATGGCCAATGCCAGCGAGCTCCCCGTCATCATGGAAGGCGTGGAAACCGAGGAGCAGGCGAAGCTCCTTGAGAACCTCGGCTGCCTCTATGCCCAGGGATACCACTTCCACCGCCCCATGCCGAGGGAGGCCTTCGCAGCACTCATAGCAAACGACCTGAACGTAGACAGGTCGGGACTCCGGACCGAAGCGGCGGAGCCCCTGCGGGGAAGCGAGATATTCCATGAGCAGGCCCTGCCGGACTCCGTGCTCAACGATATCCTCGGCGCCGTGGCACTCATCGAAATCGACGGAAACCAGGCACTCCTCCAGCGATGCAACAGACACTGGGTGCAGCTGACAGGCATCTCTCCCGAAAACGACGTGCGCGACTGCCTCAAGCTCCTGCAGCGCATCCATGAGGAGGACCGCCCTCTCCTGCTTGAAAGGCATGCACGGAGCGCTGACCGGATTCCGGAAATCGAGGAATACGAAATCAGGTATTTCGCCCCGGACGAGCAGTACCACTGGTACATCATCCGGGCCTACTATCTCGGACTTCGGAACGGGCATATCACCTACTGCCTCTCCTGCCGCAACAACACCGAGCGTCACATGCAGGAAAGCCGCCTCCGGGCGGCCAGCAGCGCCCTCACCTCCCTCATCAGCAACACAAGCCCCGGTCTAGGGCACTACCGAACCGCCGAGGAGAAGAAGACAGGCGAGAGCCTTCTCCACCAGATGACGGCCGGCGGCACCGTCAGCGTGCGATGCGATGAGGAGCTTTCGGTCTACTCCGTATCCGATGCCTTCGCCTCCATGCTGGGCTATGCTTCGGCGGATGAGTTCATGGAGGCCACGGGAGGAGGCATCGCAGCAATCCTCCACCCTCAGGACCGCAGGCGCGTTTTCGGAAAGATAGGTCCCTCCTTCACCCCGGGCTTCGAATACTGCGCGAACGGCAGGGTACGGAGGAAGGACGGCTCCTACATGTGGGCCCTCAACAGAGGGAGGATCCATCTCGACGGGCATGGCCGGCCCATAATCGTCTCTGCCGTCATCGACCTCACGGAAGCCATGCGGCAGCAGGCCGATCTCGCCGACAGAAGCGAGCTCGCGCTCAGCCTCAGCCAGGAGATGAAGTTCCTTTCCGCCGGCATGCCGGGAGGCTACCACCGCACGACATCAGCTGCGGGATACGAGTTCCTCCACGTAAGCGAGACCTTCATGCGCATGACCGGCTACGACCGCCGGCATATAAAGGAGCTCTTCGACAACAAGCTCCTGAACATGATCCACCCGGACGACCGCGAGTCCGTTCAGGATGCTCTTGCCGGGCCGAATGAGAGCATGCCGGCGCTGGAATTCCGTCTGCGGACACGCACGGGATGGATATGGGTGATGGACCAGTTCACCCTGACCGCATTCGAAGGGCATGCCTCCCTCCAGGGCATCGCACTGGAGATATCGGAAACCGTGAACCTCAGAAGCCGCATGGAGCTCCTCATAAAGCACAGTCCCGACCGGGTCTCCATTCTCGAAACCGACGGAAGAGAAGTCCGGGAGGAGCTTCTCATCAACGGTCTTTTCCATGAAGACGGATCCGACCGGTCTGAAAAAAAGTATTCCGGCCTCCTGCCCGAGGATGCCGAACTGTACAGGAAGGAAATCCTCGCAGCGTCGGAAGATGGACGCGACCTGCGCATGACACTCAGAGCCGAATCCTCCGCTGGCAGGCAGGCCTGGATCTCCATCACTGCGAGATTCATGAGCGCATCCCGGGGAGGCGCACGATTCCTTGTCATCATGCGTGACGTAACGCCGGAGGTCAGAAGCATCCGGGAGACGGCGAGCGAAAGGGAGAAGCTCAATGCGACGCTGCGGCTCGCCGGCATCAGCAGCTGGGACTGGAACATCGAAGAGAGGACGCTCACCCTCATCCATCGCTCCGGAGGCAGCCGCCGGAAGATGTCCCGCGCCGTCATGACGCACTTCCCCGACAGGCTTCTCAGGCACGGCTATATTCCCCGCTCATTCCATCCGACCTTTCTGAATCTCCTCCGGGATATCTCCGAAAGCGGCGGCACCGGTCCGAAGCGGTTCGAAGTCCCTCTTCAGATACCCGACGGAAGGCTGTACTGGGTCCAGATAGACTATGAGGCCCTGCGGGACGAAAGCGGAAATGTCTTCCGTGCCATCGGCGCCTATACGGATATCACGGCGAAAAAGAAATCCGAGGCGCAGGCGCAGGAGGAACGCTCCATCCTCCGCCTGCTCCAGTCCGCAGCCGTCTACGATTTCAAGGCGGACATCCTGCACGACACCGCCCGCATAGGCAAGGGAAGCGCGGAATGGATGCAGCGTACCGGGTACTCCTGCGACACATACAGCGGGACCGTGATGTTCGCGGCGGACAGCATCGTCGCGCCGGAATTCAGGAATGCGTTCCTGACCTTCACCGCCAGACATCGTCTTGCCGGCATCTTCCGCAGCGGAACACGCCAGCAGTCTATGGAATACATCAGCATGATACGCGGAGAGCCCTCATGGAGGAGGATCAGCATACACATGTCCGATACGGATGATGGAGAGGGAATCGCAGCCTATATCTTCATCGTCAGCATCGACAGCCAGAAACAGAGGGAACTCCAGCTCGCCACAATGGCGGAAAAAGATCCCCTTACCGAGCTGTACAACCGCCGGCGCGCCATTCCTGAAATCGAATCGCTTCTCTCATCCCACAGCGGCGAGCCTGCCGCGCTGATCATGTTCGACATCGATGACCTGAAGCAGATCAACGACACCATGGGACATCCCGCCAGAGACCGCTCCATACGGCTCGCAGCTGATCTTCTGCGGGCGAACTTCCGTCGTGACGACATCATCTGCCGCATGGGCGGTGACGAGTTCCTCGTCTTCTGCCGCGGCATCCCGGGCGATATGCTCGACCGCAAGCTGCGGAGCATCATCGACGGCATGGCCGAAACCTCAGCCCTGAACGACCTTTCCGTCACGCTGACGGCAGGCTATGCCGTCCACCCTGCCGACGGTGCCATGTTTGCCGAACTCTATGGAAAGGCTGACCTCGCGCTGTACCGGGCCAAGGGATGCGGGAAGAACACCTTCTTCGCCTACGACGCGTCCATGTCCCAGGGCCCGGCATGATGCGGAACTGAGCAGCTCGGCTGCCGACTGCCCCCCCTGCCTGCATCATTATGCCGACGGATCTGCCGCAGGGCACCGCGACGGCGGTGCGTTTTGCTCGATTCGGGGGATGAACACGGATGTGCTTCCTCCGGAGGGGCGCACACAGGCTTTCGTAAGACGGGCCGGTGCAATCCTTTCCTGCGGCGGTCAGCAGACCGGGGAAACATCTGCAGGAAGCCTGACATGCCGTCTGCCGCGCACGAAAAGAGGCCGCCCCGGAAAGGAGCGGCCTCTTTCATTACTCAGTCATGCGCGGTTCGGAGAACCGGCCGACTTCTTATTCTTCGCCCCACTTGATGAAGCCGGGTTCGACGTCGGTCATGGCATTGACGATAAGCTCGACAAGGCCGCCGTAGGCGAAGCTGTTCTTCTCGAAGAGGTCCTGGGACTCGAGGAGGTCACGGATCTGGCCCTTGCAGTTGGAGCAGGGAGCGCAGATGTACTTCTTCGTTTCGGGTCCGAGGCAATCCTGGAAGGCGCCGCAGATCTGTTCCATCTTCTTACGGCCGGTGATATTGGAACGCCACTGGCTGATGTTGTTGCGGGTCATGATGGCGAAGCCGGAGCCGCCGCCGCAGCAGTAGTTCTCAACACCGTGGGGAGTCATTTCACGGAACATCGGGGCGATGGCGTGCAGGACATCACGCTGAGGCTTCACGACGCCCATGAGACGGACGAGGTTGCACGGATCGTGCAGGGTCACGGGGAAGTTGTTGCGGCTGGGGTCGAGCTTCAGGCGGCCGCCGAGGACGATCTCGCGGAGCAGCGGGAAGCAGCTTTCGCGGGGGATGTTGATGTCCTTGGGCAGGATGCGGTCGGCGATGACGGTGAGGGCCTTGTGGGCGTGGCCGCATTCGCCGAGGACGATCTTCTTGACGCCGAGCTTCTTGGCGGCCATGCCGTGATGGATGGCGACACGGGCGCACTGGGCATCGTCGTAGAAGACGCCGTAGTTGACGGAGTCGTAGCCGGCGATTTCGGAGCTGAGGGTCCAGGAGAGACCGGCGGCTTCGAAGATCAGGGAGAAGGCGGCGATGTTCTCAGGCCAGGCCAGCATTTCGCCGGCGTTGTGGATGAGAAGGATATCGGCGTTCGGCACGTCCCACGGAGTCTTGAAGGTGTAGCCCGTCATTTCGTTGTAGTCTTCGTCGATGAACTCGACGGTCTCCTGCACGACGGAGCTGCTCATGCCGGTGGAGGAACCGACGGCGAGCTGGAGCTTGGTGCCCTTTTCATGCAGTTCGCGCGGGTTCCAGCCGAATTCCTGGCTGAAGAGCTTGCGGAGCTCACGGGCGACAAGGCCGTTGTCGACGCCGATGGGGCAGACCTGGGCGCAGCGACGGCACAGGTTGCAGCGGTAGGCGATTTCGGCAAGACGGACGACGGTCTTCCAGTTGAGCTCGGTATCGCCGTAGCGCCACTTCGCGAAGGGTTCCTTCTTCACATACTGGCGGTAGATGCGGCGGAAGATCTCAGTGCGGAAGTTGGGACGGTACAGCTCGTGGTTGCCGGACATTTCATACAGATGGCAGGCGGCAGAGCAGGAGTTGCACTGAGCGCAGTAGTCCATCGTGGTGTCGAGCATGGCGAGGCAGGTCCAGTTGTTCTCGGGGGTGAACAGCTTGCGCACGCCGGCGAGGAAGCGGTTGACCAGATCCTCTTCCTCCTGCTCGTTCTGAGGAGCGGGAATGAGGAGGACATTGATGTCGTCGAGGAGGCAGCAGTACTGCTTCTTCTGGTCGTCGGTGATCACCTTCCAGGGGAAGTTGTCGTATTCGAGGGGAAGGGGACGGAGGGTATCCACATCAACAGTGGTGAGCTGCCCTTCTTCCGTGGAGAAATTCTTGAAATTGAGTTCCTGAGAAGTTTTCATGCGGCTGCTCCTTAGTCCTTCTTTTCGGGGTCGGAGGTGGCGACTTCCGCCCAGGTCTTCATGCCGTCGCCCTGAATGTGGGGAGCACGCCAGCTGACGGGGAAGTCCAGGTTGTTGGCGAGCTTCTGCTGCAGCTTGGGATTGTTGATGAAGGGCTGGTCACCCCAGCGGATGTCGTGCCAGGTGAAGTACTTCATGAACAGATGGCCGAGGAAGCTGACGGGCACCCAGACGAACAGGAAGAAGGTGACGATCAGATAGATCACATAGGTAGGCGTGACGACTTCGGCGAGGGGGGCTCCGGTGAAGGAGATCATGCCGAGCACGAGGGCGTTGCCCATTTCGGCGAAGCTCCAGGCGCTGTTGCCGAGGCAGAGGCAGAGGCCGAGGGCGGCGTACACGGCGAAGGCGCCGAGGTTGAAGTAGTGCTCAGGCATGGAGTACTTGCGGAGGCCGGCGTCGCAGAGACGCGGCCGATGAACGAACTGGAGTAAGGGATCGCGCTGGCGGGAGGTCAGAAGCAGGCGATCCAGTTCGTCCCTCCGTATCGCGGTGAGACGA
>JAKSQA010000040.1 GCA_024404335.1 Mailhella sp. | reverse complement strand
GTCCAAGGGC
This sequence comes from Mailhella sp., assembly GCA_024404335.1. GTDB lineage: Bacteria > Desulfobacterota > Desulfovibrionia > Desulfovibrionales > Desulfovibrionaceae > Mailhella. Next base: position 7,760 of record JAKSQA010000040.1, on the reverse strand, counting down.
GTGGGCATCTACTTCATCACGCAGAGCCCGGCCGACATTCCCGACACCGTGCTCTCCCAGCTCGGCAACCGCATCCAGCACGCCCTGAGGGCCTTCACCCCCAGGGACCAGAAGGCCGTGAAGACCGCGGCCGACACCTTCCGCCCCAATCCCAGGATGAACACGTCCGAAGTCATCTCCTCGCTCCGCACCGGCGAGGCGCTCGTCTCCTTCCTCGACGCCAAGGGCGCGCCCGCCATGGTGGAGCGTGCGCTCATCCTTCCGCCGGAAGGAGGCATCGGAGCCCTCACGCCGGAGGAGCGCGCCGAGGTCGTGCGGCGCTCCCCCATGGGAAGGATCTATGACACCGCCGTCGACAGGAAGTCGGCCTATGAGATCCTGCGGGACGAGGAGGAGCGGCGCCGCGAGGCGCAGAATGCCGAGCTTGAGGAAAAGGCACGGCTTAAGGAGGAGACCGCCCGCAGGAAGGCCCAGCTCGAAGCCGACCGCCTGCGAAGGGCCGAGGAGCGCGAGGCGCGCCTCAGCGAGAAGGAGGCCCGCATGAAGGCGAAGCAGGAGCGGGGCGTCATGGGCGACCTTCTCGAGGCGACGGCGCGCTCCGCAACGCGCTCCGTCACAAACACCATCGGCCGTGAGATAGGCCGTACCATCATGCGCGGCATGCTGGGCGGCATCTTCGGCGGGAGGCGCTGATCCATGGAAAAGGAACGATTCGCATCGCGCAGGGAGAACCTGCGCCGGCTCATGGCCGAGGAGAAGCTCGACGCGCTTATCGTGAGCCAGCCGGCAAACCGCTTCTACCTCTCCGGATTCGAGCTGCACGACTGCCAGTGCAATGAAAGCTCGGGCTGCCTCGTCATCGACGCCCGCGGCAAAGACATCCTCTGCACCGATTCCCGATACGAGGAGGCCGCCGCCAGGATATGGGACGGCGAGGTGTTCATCTACAGAGGAGCCTCATCGGAAGAGCTCAACGGCCTGCTCTCCGGCAGATACGGCGCGACGGGCCGCATAGGCATCGAGGCCGAGCACCTGGCCGCCGCATGGGTGCGCCGGTTCGAGCCGGGCCTCACCGTCGCCGAGGCGGACGGCCTTGTGGAGAAGCTGCGCGTCATCAAGGACGACGAGGAGATCCGCCTCATCGCCGAATCCGTGGCCCTCAACCACCGCATGCTCGAATGGCTGCCCTCCGTCCTCACACCCGGAACCGACGAGGCCGCCGTCGCCTGGTCCATTGAGAGATGGTACCGCGAACACGGCGCATCGGAGCTCAGCTTCCCCTCCATCGTCGCCGTCGACGGGAACGCCGCCCTGCCGCACTACGCCCCCGACCGCCCCGCCGTCATCAGGGACGGCTGCATGGTCCTCGTGGATGAAGGCGCCCGCTTCGGCGGCTACTGCTCCGACCAGACCCGCACCTGCTGGGTGGGAGAGAAGCCCGACCCGCGCTTCACCGCCATGCTGGAGCTCGTGCAGGAGGCGCAGCGCCGCGCCATAGCCGCCCTTCGCCCCGGCATCTCCGGCCGCGACGTGCACCTCATCGCGCTCAGATGCTTCGAAGAGCAGGGTGCTGACAGATATTTCACACATGCCCTCGGCCACGGCGTGGGGCTCGAGACCCATGAGGGGCCGCGCCTCAGTACCCGTAACCCCGACCTGCTCCGCCCCGGCATGATCGTCACCATCGAGCCGGGACTCTACTACCCCGGATGGGGCGGATGCCGCTGGGAGCACATGGCCGTCATCACGGAGGACGGCTGCCGGGTGTTCTGATACGGGAAAATCTGGACAAATCCCTTTTCCGCATTATCCTCTAGGTAAACATCAACAAGGAAGGAATCATGGCTCAGCCCGAAGCAAAGCATTTCGTCATCGTAGGAAGGACCCTCCTCACCCAGACCCTCATCTTCGTCGCCGTCCTGCTCATCATGTGGGGCTCGCAGAAGCTCTACTCCGCCATCGACCCCGTGAAGTTCCCGGTCTACCAGGTGCAGCAGAAGGCCGGCATGACCGACCAGGAAAAGGGCGCGGCCCTGCTCTCCGCCCTGACGAACCGCATGGAATACGAGATGGGCTCCCTGTTCGGCTGGTCGGCCAACGACATCGGCCTCACCTGCCCCACGCTTATGGACAACCGCGCCTACAGGCAGTACGGCACCTACGTCGCCACCAAGATGCTCTTCGACCACTATTCGACCAGCATCGCCAAGCTCGGCTCCAACGACCGGGAGAACAACGACCTCTACAACGCCCGCCTGAACCACTTCGCCATCGGCCCGAAGCGCTGGGGCATGCTCTTCATCCCCTCCGCGGAAAGCTCCTTCAGCAAGGCGTTCTCCCTCACCGAGAAGTACAAGAAGGACCTGCTCGCCGGAAAGGCCGTCTACAACTGCCGCACCGACGACCTCTATTCCGCGATGAACCTCATCCTCGGCGAGACGGTGTTCGGCTACGCGCTCGGCCTGCTCAACAACTCGCAGGACCTGCCCTTCTACACGCTCGACAACCGCATCTATGAGGCCCAGGGCGTCATCCTCGTCGTGCGCGACTACCTGAAGGCCATGTACGACCTCTACCCCGAGATCAGGGGCAAGAACAACGAGCAGAACATGAACGAGGCCATGCACTACATGGACCGCATCTGCAGCTACGACCCCCTGTACATCACCTCCTCCTTCAACTCCGGCGAGCTCATCATCTCGTACCTCCTCTTCGCCCGCAACCGTCTCTCCGACATACGCGACAGCCTAAGGATCTGATATCCCTCACCTGAACGGCACGCCGAAGGGCGGCGGAACGCATGTTCCGCCGCCCTTGTCATTTTCGTCACATCCGTTTTTTCCACGGCTGCCGCTCCGCCTCTCCAATCCTGCTGTTCGGGACTTCACAAATGGAAACGTCCGATTGTCCTATGGAAAAAAACGTACACAATATCAATTTGTATAATATTTTCAGTATATTAAAACTTATCTGCCAGCGACATTTTTTGAGAAAAAATTAACTTTAAAAAATCTTTCCGAAAATCCTTCAAACCCCTTGCACCGGCTCAATATTTCAGCATATTTACAATACGGATTTTTCCTTTTGTGAAATAGTCTAAAGTACCTCACAAGGGTAGGGGAGAGTTATGGTAAGTCCTAATCTTATCAAAGCGTTAGAGGCCGTCATTGGTGCCGAGAACGTCTTCACGTCCGAAGCCGACCGCCAGTGCTATTCCTATGACAGCGCAGTGCTGAAGCCCACGATTCCCGCCGTGGTCCTGCGCCCGACGCGCACCGAGCAGCTTGGCGAGCTCATCCGCCTCTGCTACGACGCCGGCCTCGCCATCACCGTGCGCGGCTCCGGCTCCAACCTTTCCGGCGGCACCGTTCCGGATACGAGCGACAGCGCCGTCATCCTGACCAACAGCCTCCAGAAGATCCTCGAGATCAACACCAGCGACCTCTATGCGGTCGTCGAGCCCGGCGTCATCACCGCCCAGTTCGCCGCTGCCGTCCAGGCCAAGGGCCTCTTCTATCCCCCGGATCCCGGCTCGATGTCCGTCTCCACTCTGGCCGGCAACATCTGCGAAAACGCCGGCGGACTGCGCGGCCTGAAGTACGGCGTCACCAAGGACTACGTCATGGGCCTCGAGTTCTATGACTACGAGGGCAACCTCGTGAAGACCGGCTCCCGCACCGTCAAGTGCGTCACCGGCTTCAACCTCGCCGGCCTCATGGTCGCCTCCGAAGGCACCATGGGCGTCATCAGCAAGGCCATCCTCAAGCTCGTGCCGCCGCCCCGCGCCTCCAAGGCCATGACCGCCGAATTCGCCGACGTCCAGGACGCCGCCGACGCCGTCGCCGCCATGATCGCCGCCCATGTCGTGCCCTGCACGCTCGAGCTGCTCGACAACGCCTCCCTCAAGTACGTCGAAGCCGACCAGAAGATCGGCCTGCCCACCGACGCCGCCGCCATGCTCCTCATCGAAGTCGACGGCCACCCCGGCCAGGTCGCCGATGAGGCCGCCATCGTCGAGGACGTGCTGAAGAAGTGCAAGGCCACCGCCATCCACGTCGCCAAGGACGATGCCGAGAAGAACAAGATCTGGGCCGCCCGCCGCAACGCCCTGCCGGCCCTCGCCCGCGCCAGGCCCACCTGCGTGCTCGAAGACGCCACCGTGCCGCGCTCCCAGATCCCGGCCATGATGAAGAAGCTCAACGAGATCAAGGCCAAGTACGACCTGCAGATGGGCACCTTCGGCCACGCCGGCGACGGCAACCTGCATCCCACCATCCTCACCGACAAGCGCGACAAGGAAGAGTTCGCCCGCGTCGAAGCCGCCGTCGACGAGATCTTCGACGTCGCCCTCAGCCTTGGCGGCACGCTCTCCGGCGAGCACGGCATCGGCACCGCCAAGTCCAAGTGGATGGAAAAGGAAACCAGCAAGGGCACCATCCTGTTCTCCGAGCGCATGCGCCGCGCCTGCGACCCGAAGGGCCTCCTGAACGCCCGCAAGATCACCGGATACAGCCATGAGTGATATCTCCCGCCTTGCCAGCACGTTGATGAAGCTGGACGACCGTCTGGCCGACTGCATGCGCTGCGGTCTCTGCCAGGCCGTCTGCCCCGTCTTCGGTGTCACCAGGAAGGAAGCCGACGTCAGCCGCGGAAAGCTCGCCCTCGTCGACAACCTCGCCCATAAGATCATCCTGGACGTCGACGCCGTCGAGGAGAAGCTCAACAGGTGCCTGCTCTGCGGCTCCTGCCAGGCCAACTGCCCCTCCGGCGTGTCCATCCTCAAGATCTTCATGGAGGCCCGCCAGGCCCTCGTGGAATACCGCGGCCTCAACCCCATCAAGAAGCTCGTCTTCCGCGAGCTGCTCACCCGCCCGTCGCTGTTCAGCGCCATGCTCCGCATGGGCGCCCCCTTCCAGGGCGCGGTGATGAAGAAGCGCAGCGCCAAGACCTACGACCTGCCCCTCTTCCACAAGCTCATCGGCGACCGCCATATCGCCAAGCTGCCCATGCGTTCGCTGCACGCCAAGTACGGCGACCTCAAGGTGCCTTCCAAGAACGGCATCACGGTGCTCTTCTTCGCCGGCTGCATGGCCGACAAGTACTACACCAGCCTGGGCGAGGCGAGCCTCAAGGTGCTGAAGCACCACGGCGTGGGCATCGTCATGCCCTCGAAGCTCACCTGCTGCGGCATCCCGGCCCTCGCCTCCGGCGACCGCCCCGGATTCGTCATGCAGACGAAGAAGAACCTCGAGGTACTCGCGCAGTCCATGGTCATGGGCGACGGCATCGACTACATCGTGACGCCCTGCGGCTCCTGCACCGCCACCCTCAAGGAATGGTGGACGCACTTCGCCCCCGAGTTCACCCCCGCCGAACAGCGCCTCATCGCCACCGTGGCCGAGAAGACCATGGACATCAACGCCTTCCTCATCGACGTGCTCCATGTGGATGAGAAGCCGAAGGCCGCCCCCTCCGGCAAGGTCACGAAGGTCACATTCCACGATTCCTGCCATCTCAAGAAGAGCTGCGGCATCTCTGCCCAGCCCCGCAAGCTGATCGGCATGAACCCCAATTACGAGCTCGTGGAAATGGCCGAGGCGGACCGCTGCTGCGGCTGCGGCGGCAGCTTCACACTGTTCCACTACGACCTCTCCAAGGAAATCGGCCAGCGCAAGCGCAACAACATCGTGGCCACCGGCGCCGGCGCCGTCTCCACGGGCTGCCCCGCCTGCATGCTGCAGCTCACCGACACGCTCTCCCGCAACATGGACGACGTGAAGGTTAAGCATTCCATAGAGATCTACGCCGAGACCCTTCCCGACTGATCCTCCGCGGCCCGGGCACTTCCCGGGCCGCATCCTCCGATACATTTCCCTTTGCGTACACGCAAGGAGCTACAATGACCCAAGACGAACTCGTTGAAGTGCTGAGAGCCAAGGCTCCCTCCATTCCCCTTACCCTGTATGAAGCCAAGGATTTCGCCGACGCCATGGCATACGCCGTCGACGTCACCCTTAAGAAGCGCGGATGCGAAGACCTTCTTCCCGTCGAAGGCAAGGAATACGGCCCCCTGAGCGAGAACGGCTTCCCCACCATGCTCGACCGCAACCTCGCCGTGCCCTCCCTTTCCGACGATGAATTCGCCGTGCTTGAGAAGGCCGCCGAAGGCTCCGGCATCAACCTCCTCCGCTCCGGCCTCCGCAGCCACCTGAACGGCTTCGACGCCAGCATCACCTGGACCGACGCCTTCGTGACCGACACCGGCACCTGCATCGTCAATTCCAACCGCGAAGAAGTCCGCATCGGCACCATGATCGCCGAGATCTCCATCATGCTCGTCCGCAAGTCCACCCTGCTCGACAAGCTCGCCGACTCCGCCGACCTCTTCCTCAGGCTTCTCAACAACGGCGGCCCCTCGTACACCGCGTACATCACCGGCCCCAGCCGTACCGCCGACATCGAGCGCGTGGGCGCCATCGGCGTCCACGGCCCCCTCGAACTTCACGTCGTACTCCTGGAGGACTAAGCAATGGCCGAACACAAGAACATGAAGGAATACCACGGCCAGCTTCGTGAGGCCCTTGACGACGACTTCCTCCGCAAGACCCTCGACAAGTTCGCCGTCGACTACAAGGCATCCCGCGCGAACATCTTCGCCGGCAAGGACGTAGCCGCCATGATCAGCGAAGTCGCCGACATCAAGGACGACTCCGCCACCCGCATGATGGAGCTGTACGAGCAGTTCAAGGAACAGGCCGAGAAGCGCGGGCTGAAGGTCCACTTCGCCAAGACCGCCGCCGAGGCCAACAGCATCATCGCCCAGATCGCCAAGGACAACGACGTACACAACATCATCAAGTCCAAGTCGATGACGGCCGAGGAAATCCACCTCAACAAGGCCCTCGAGAAGGCCGGCAACCGCGTTGTCGAGACCGACCTCGGCGAATGGATCATCCAGCTCCGCCACGAAGGCCCCTCGCACATGGTCATGCCCGCCATCCACCTTTCCCGCCACCAGGTCGGCGACCTCTTCAGCCAGGTCACCAAGGTCGAGCAGGACCGTGAGGACGTGCAGCGCCTCGTCAAGGTGGCCCGCAAGGAGCTCCGCGCCGAGTACGTCAACGCCGACATGGGCATCTCCGGCGCGAACTTCGCCGTCGCCGAAGCCGGCGTCGTGGGCACCGTGACCAACGAAGGCAACCTCCGCCTCGTCACCACCCTGCCCCGCGTGCATGTCATCCTGGCCGGCATCGAAAAGCTCATCCCCACCGTCAAGGACGCCCTCAAGGTCCTCGAGGTCCTGCCCCGCAACGCGACGAGCCAGAACATCACCTCGTATGTCACCTGGATCGCCGGCGCCAACGAGTGCCAGCCCGGCCCCGACGGCCGCAAGGAAATGCACATCGTCTTCCTTGACAACGGCCGCTCCTCCATCGTCAAGGATCCCGGCTTCAAGGACATCCTGCGCTGCGTGCGCTGCGGCGCCTGCGCCAACGTCTGCCCCGTGTACCGCCTCGTCGGCGGCCACAAGATGGGCTACGTCTACATCGGCGCCGTCGGCCTTGCGCTCACCTACCTGTACCACGGCGCCGACAAGGCCCGTAACCTCGTGCAGAACTGCATCGGCTGCGAATCCTGCAAGAACGTGTGCTCCGCCGGCATCGACCTGCCCCGCATCCCCCGCGAGATCCGTTCCCGCCTCATCAAGAACGAGGGCAACAGCACCCCCGGCATGGTCATGAGCATGGCCATGAAGAACC
>JAKSQA010000004.1 GCA_024404335.1 Mailhella sp. | reverse complement strand
GATGAGGCGCCCCTTTCCCGTGCTGCAGGGAGGGATCTCGCGAAGCGTGCCGATGAGGGGGGAGGGCATCAGCACCATGCCCGGACCGCCCCCGTAGGGGCTGTCATCGACGGAACGGTGCCTGTCGGTCGCCTTGTCGCGCGGATTGGCGAAGGAGAAGCTCACGATGCCTGCGCTGCGTGCGCGCTCCATGAGCCCGCCGGAGAGGGGCGAATCGAACCATTCGGGGAACAGCGTGACGAGCGTGTAGTGCATGCTAGCGCCTGCGGCTGCGGACGGGAGTCTCTTCCGGCTCGGAATCCTCATCCATGCCGTCGTCCTGCACTGCCGCCGCACTGCCGCGGTACAGGTCGAGAAGCCCTTCGGGCGGTGCTATGACCGCCTTCCCGGCCTCGAGGTCGATATCGAGCACAAACTCCGGGACCGCGGGGAGGAGTATCTCGTGCCCGCCGGCGGATTCGGGGGCGCGGATGGTCCATATCTCCTGCCCGGCGGGGAAGTCGATGTCCTCGATCTCGCCTACGGGCTCTCCGGATTCCAGGCAGGCCTGGAGTCCGATGAGGTCGCGGAGATAGGGCTCGTCATCCTCCGCCTCGGGGAGGAAGGATTCGTCTATGAGAAGCTCCTGCCCTCTGAAGCGCTCGGCTGCGGAGCGGTCGCCGCATCCTTCGATGGAGAGGATGAGCTGGTCCTTCCACAGATGCCATTCCCTGATGCGCACGGGCCTGGGGGCGAACCGGCCGGCTCTGAGCATGAGAGGGCAGTCAAGGAGTTCGGGAGATTCCGCGTAGTAGTCCACGCGTATCTCGCCCTTGATTCCGTGGGGCTTTATCAGACGCCCCAGAACGACGAGTGACGAGGCGGGCATTATTCGATGATCTCAAGCACGGCGCGCTGCCTGCTCTTGGCGGAGACTGCGCCCAGAAGGGTGCGGATGGCCCGGGCCGTGCGGCCCTGCTTGCCGATGATCTTGCCGAGGTCCTCGCGGGAGACGGCAAGCTCGAGAACAGTTCCCTGTTCGCCTTCCTTCTCAGTGACCGTGACGAGGTCGGGGCTGTCGACAAGGGAGCGGGCGATGAATTCCACAAGTTCTTTCTGCTGCATGAAAGGGTACCTCTTCGTTTTCGGCTGGCCCGAAAAATTCATGAGCGGAAAGGATAGCACCCCTTCTGAGGTCGAGTCAATCGGAGCGGCGCCGCAAACACGGCGGAATGGCTCGCGGAAGAATGTATGGAAAACAGCAATAGTATGATATTTCAAACTGTTATATGTAAAACAGCGCAGGGTTGAATGCTTCCGGCATCTGGAGTATCATATCTGCGATATAGCCCTCCGCCGGGCCCCTTCGGATGGACGCATGCGGGCGCTGATCCCGTATCCGGAGCGGGGCCTGCCGAGATGCTTCCGGCAGGAGCGGGGGCGTCTGCGCGGCGGGAGCACTGACTCCCCATTGGCCGCGCGTCTTGCCACGTATGTCCCCTGACGGCATCCTCCGCCTTTCGAAGGCGGCATGCCGTGTCGTCTTTTCCGGGGATACCGCAAAAGGAGAATATATGAGAGGTTTCCCTACGGCCCTTCTGTGCCTGCTGCTCGCGGCGGCGTTCCTTCCGTCCGACTGCGAGGCCCGTGCCGTGGACCAGCACTATGCTCCCGTGAAGGGGGAGAAGGTCGCCGCATACCATACCGGTGACCGGGTGAGGGGCGTTGCCGCCTGGTATGGCGGAGCCCGCCATGTGACGACCTCCAGCGGCGAGCGCTTCGATTCCTCCCTCATGACGGCCGCCCACCGCACGCTTCCCTTCGGAACCCGGGTGAAGGTGACGAACAGGAGCAACGGACGCTCCGTAGTCGTGAAGGTCAACGACAGGGGGCCCATGACGGCGAGGTTCTGCATCGATCTTTCCCGCGGGGCGGCCGCAAGGATCGGCATGCTGCATGCCGGCACCGCCCAGGTGGAGATGGAGGTGCTGGAGCTTCCCTCGTGGTACGAGGGGCGCAGGGCGAAGAAGCGGGGAAAGTGATTCCCTTGGATTCTGTGGCCCATTGAACTGATTCTGTTTCACAGGACCACTGAAAATATTAAAAAGGAATGGATTCCGTTTATCATTTATAGGATGATTTTACGGAGCTTCTCGTATCCGAAGGAATGCCGGGCCTGCGATCGGCCGTGCTGATCCGGCGGATACCGGAGAAAGGAAAAGGGCCGCAGCAAGCTGCGGCCCTTTTCAGTATCGGCTCATGCGGCATGCGCCGCGGGGATTACGCCCAGGTGACGAGGCCGGAGCGTACGACCTGGTCGAGCGGGTCGGCCATGGGGACGATGCGGAGCCCGTAGGCGTGCAGTCCGTTGGCCTTCGCCGTGCAGGAGGCGGTGTAGCGGCAGACGCCGTCCTTCTCCTCGACGAGGGCGAGGTCGACGATGTCGGGCGACTCGGTGAAGTTCATGCCGTCGGAGACGCCGATGACGAGCTGGGCGAGGATCTCCTCGGCCTTCATGTCGCCGAGGCGGACGGTCATGTTCACCGTGAAGGGCTTGCCGCAGTACACGGTGTCGCCTTCAAGGCCGGAGATCTCGATGGCCTCGATGGCGGCCGTGTTGAAGCGGCCGGGGATGGTCCTGTACCACTCGGTCAGCGTGCGGGCCTTGGCCTGCCTTCCGGCATCCATGGCGCTTCCGCGGCGGGCTGCGGGCACATAGATCTTCTCCATGTAGTCGCAGACCATGCGGCGGCAGCCGTACATGGCGGTGAGGCTCATCAGCGAGTTCTTGGCCACGGTGATCCAGCCGTGGGGCAGGGAATCGCCGGAGCGCTGGAAGAACAGGGGCACGACCTTGTCCTCAAGGGTGAGGTAGAGGCTCTCGGCGTCGGCGTAGTCGTTCTGCTCGGCGGAAAGCGTGGCGTAGGTGGCCTTCGGGCCGATGGTCCAGCCGTTCTCGCCGTTGTCGCCTTCGACCCACCAGCCGTCGGAGATGCTGAGGTTGATGCCGCCGTTGACCGGAACCTTCTCGCCGCTGGTGCCGCTGGCCTCGTGGGGGCGGCGGGGTGTGTTGAGCCATACGTCGCAGCCGCGGGAGAGCAGGCGGGAGACTTCGAGGTTGTAGTTCTCAACGAAGAAGATCTTGCCGAAGAAGCGCGGGTCGCGCGACCAGCGGACGACGTCTTCGACGAGCTCTATGCCCTTGCCGTCGGCGGGGTGGGCCTTGCCGGCCATGACGAGCACGACGGGGCGGTTCGGGTCGTTGAGCAGGCGGGCGAGCCTGTCGGGATCGGCGAAGAGCATAGTCGCGCGCTTATAGGGGGCGAAGCGGCGGGCGAAGCCGATGATGAGGGTGTCCTGCGTGAGGGAGGAGAGCCACTTCTGGCGCTGCTCGCCGGAGATGTCGGAATAGGCGGAGCACAGGGGCAGGCGTTCGCGCAGGGCGTCGATGAGCGTCTGCTTCTGCGAGCGGCGGGCGTTCCAGAACTCGACGTCGGGAATGGTCTTCACCTTTTCCCATGCGGGGTCGCCGGGGCGCAGGTCGAGCCAGTTGGGGCCGACGTAGCGGTCGAGCATCGGACGGAAGGCGGGGCCTGCGTACGAAGCGGTGTGCACGCCGTTGGTGACGTGGGAGATGGGGAGCTCGGCTTCGTCGAAGCCCTTCCAGATGTTGCGCCACATGCGGCGCGACACCATGCCGTGCATGGCGCTGACGCCGTTGGCCTGGGAGGACATGCGGAGGGCGAGCACCGTCATGTCGAAGTTGTGCGGGTCGCCGCCGTCCTGGACGCCGAGGCGCAGGAAGTCGCTCCAGCTCATGCCGAGCATGGAGGCGTAGGGCTGGAAGTAGCGCGCCATGAGGTCGACGCCGAAGCGCTCGTTGCCGGCGGGCACGGGGGTATGGGTGGTGAACACGCAGGAGCTGCGGACGAGGGTCATGGCCTCTTCGAGGGTGAGCTCGTCGGCGCGCATGTGCTGGCGGAGGCGCTCGATGATGAGGAAGGCGGAGTGGCCTTCGTTCATGTGCCAGACGGAGGGGGCGATGCCGAGGGCCGCGAGCATCTTCACGCCGCCCATGCCGAGCAGGATCTCCTGGCGGAGGCGGACGTCGCGGTCGGCCTCGTAGAGGCGGGCGGTGATGCGGCGGTCGTCATCGGAGTTCTCGGGCACGTTGGTATCGAGGAGGTACAGCGGCACGAGGCCGACCTGCAGGCGCCATACGCGGGCGTACAGGGTGCGGTTGCCGAGGGGCAGGGAGATCAGCAGGCGGGAGCCGTCGGCGTCGAGGATGGGCTCGAGCGGCAGGTTCGCCGGATGGTTCTCGGGGTACACGGGGTTCTGGTGGCCGCTCTTGTCCACGGTCTGCTGGAAGTAGCCGTTGAGGTAGAAGAGGCCCACGCCGATGAGGGGGAGGCGCTCGTCGCTCGAGGACTTCAGGTGGTCGCCGGAGAGGACGCCCAGGCCGCCGGAGTAGAGCTGCAGGCTCTCATGCATGCCGTATTCGGTGGAGAAGTAGGCGATGGGCCGGTCGGCGGAGACGGTCGTCGTGCCGTCTTCGAGCGTGTCGGAGAGCAGGGGCTGCGCCATGTAGGCGTCGAAGCGCTCCGTCAGGCTGCTGAGGCGGGCGGTGAAGGCGGGGTCGCCGGCGAGTTCGCGGAGCCTCTCCGGAGAGGTGTTCTCAACCATGTAGAGGGGATTGTGGCCGCAGGATTCCCAGAGGGAGGCGTCCATGCCGGCGAACATGTCCATGGCGTCGGGCTGCCAGCACCCCCCGAGGTTGGAGGCGATGTCGCGGAGGCGGCTGAGTTCGGAAGGGAGCTCGGATACGGCGTTGATCGTGCGCATGAAGGGGATGGAGGAGTGTCTGGGGGCCAATGTCTTGCTCAGCGGGTTGAGGTTGTGGTCGTTGGTGGCATGGCGGCGGTGGTGCGCGCTGCGGTCGGCTTCGGCGTAGGCCTGGCGGTACAGCCCGAAGAACTCGCTCCAGTCCGCATGGGCGGAGGCGGCGCGCACGGTGCGGCGGCGCTTGTCGAGTTCCTTGTCGGTGCACGAGGCGTAGTCGACGATGACGTCGGCGAGGGCCTTCACCACCTGGTCGTAGGCTGTCTTGTCGCGGGCGATGACCTCGATGCCGCGCTGGGGGCCGACCTTGGCCTCGAGGTCGCGGATCCAGAGGCCGAAGCCGGAGAGGTCGGTGGTGACGGTGGGCACGCCGTAGGCGGCGCTTTCATGGGGGGTGTAGCCCCAGGGCTCGTACCACGAGGGGAAGATGCCGAGGTCGCATCCGGAGAGGATGTCGAAGTAGGGCATGTCGAAGAAGCCGTCGTTCCCGTCGAGCATGGCGGGCACGAAGACGACGTCGACCGGGTCGTCGGCCCTGTTCTCGATGCCGAGGGTGCGGCAGCGGGTGAGGATGGGGTCGTTCGGCGCGTCGTAGACGTTGTGGCCCGTGATGAATCCGGCGCCCGGGCGGGCGGGATCGGCGGCAGCGGAGGGATCTCCGCCGGCTGCGGCGGGGTTGACGCCGGTGTGGCCGCCCATCATGAGCATGAGGGCGAGCACGGGGGTGCCGGCGGCGGCGAGGCGGTCGCGCGCGGCCGCGAGCGCATCGAGGAAGAGGTCCGCGCCCTTGTTGTGGAACTCGTAGCGGCCGGAGCAGACGATGATGCGGGTCTTGGCCGGGACTTCGCGGCGGAGGAGCTTCGACACGGGGGCCAGGAGCTTCTTCCGGTTGGCCTTCGCGGTGGCCCTGTCGGCGCTGAAGTCGTGGATGGCGGTGAGGTCGAGGCCGTTCGTGGTGACGAAGTCGGGCGTGCGGCCGAGGAAGTAGCGGGCCTCCATGGCGGTGATGCCGCTGACGGTCGTGAAGATGTCGGCCTCGCGGGCGCTGACGGTCTCCATGGAGCACTTGGCGGTCACGCCGAAGCGGTCGGCTTCCTGCGAGGGGAAGATTTCCGACATGCGGGTGTAGATGTCGACGCCGCTGCCGGCCATGGAGCGGCCGAGCACGGTGGCATGGGTCGTGAATACGGTGCCCATGCTGGGGGCCAGCTGCTTGAGGGCGAGTATGCCCGCGCCGCACATCCATTCATGGAACTGCGCCACGCCGTGGCCGTGGTCGCGGGCGGCGAGCACCTGGTGGATCTCGGCGATCACCTCGCCGCAGGTGGAGCTGAAGAGGACGGGCTCGATGTAGTCCCACCCTCCGGAGAGGGAATCGACGCCGAAGCGTTCCCAGAGCTGGGTGAGGATCTGGTTGGGCTCATGCCTGCCCCTGAAGTCGACGAGGATGACGCGGGGCCGCCCGGGGATGTCCCAGCGGCCGAATCTGCAGCGCAGGTTCTTGTCGCCGAGGACGACGCGGAGGGCGTCCCAGAGGGGTTCGTTCGTCTCGATGAACCCGGTGTTGCTGCGGGTGTCGGGCCCGATGAGGAAATACTCGTCGTCGTATGCCTTGACGGCATGCTGTGCCTTGCTGGCGACGACTTCGTAGATGCCGCCTACCTTGTTGCACACTTCCCAGCTTACTTCGAAAAGATGGGGACGTGTAGGTTTGTCCATGAATACTCCGATTGGGGGGTGTTGATTTGACACGCAGGTCCCGCCGCGCCCGGGGGTACGGCGGGACCCATATGTGATTCCTGACAGGCTACCTGCCGAGCATGCTGCGCACGCGGATGCGGAAGTCGGCAAGGATGTTCATATAGTTGGTGTACGCCTCGTAGGGCGATTTGTAGGGCGAGAAGTACTTGTGCACGTCGCCGTCGGATGCGTACTTGGTGCTCATGTAGTAGAAGTGGTCGGAGCTCTGCAGGAGCTCCCAGTCGGCGTTGATGCCGGGGTCGTTGAGGCGGCGCACCTCGGGGAGGCAGTCGTACAGGGCGAGGAAGGCGTCCTTCTGCATGTTGTTGTCCGTCCATGCGGAGAGGTCGCGCTCGTTGTCGGCCCACGAGATGAACTCGGGCACGTCGAGCTCGCCGACGGCTCCGTAGCGGTCGGCCGCCTCGGAGACGGTGAGGAAGTCGAAGCCGGGCTCGCGGAGGATCTCGTCGGGAAGGGCCCGCATGAAGTCGAAGATGCCCGTTTCCGCCCACTGGTGCTCGCCGAAGGTCTCGTAGTCCATGAAGAGGTTGATGACGTCGCCGCGGCCGCGGATGTCCCTGAGCCAGGAGGCGTAGGTCTCGGCGTACAGGGGGTAGGCCGGCCAGTCCCTGTTGCAGAAGCGGAAGGCGATGTCGTCGGAGAGCGAGTAGCTCTTGAGCAGGAGCTTCATGCCCGGGCAGCCCTGGGGCTGGTAGACGTAGTAGGGGCTGCGCCAGTCGAGTATCTTGTCGGCGCCCTCGGCGAGGATGACATCGTAGCCCATGGAGCGGACGGTCTGCGCGACGCTGTTGCTGTAGATGAGCTCGGTGTTGCGGAAGGCCCTGGGATACTGGCCGAACAGGTCGCGCATGCGGTCGCGGTGGCGCTCGACCTGGCGGCGGAACTCATCCTCCCCGTCCCTGTGGAGGCAGGCGAGGCTGTGGTTGTCGGTCTCGTCGAGGAATTCGACGCAGCCCGTGCGGGCGAGGCCCTGGAAGCTCTCGAGCACCTCGGGGGCGTACTGCTCGAACTGGTCGATCACCGTGCCCGTGAGTGAGAACGAGATGCGGAACGCGCCTTCGCGGCGTTCGATCATGTCGAGCAGCTGGGCGTTCATGGGCAGGTAGCACTTCTGCGCTATCTTGCGCATGATGTCGCCGTTGAGGGCGTCATACTGGTAGTCGTGCTTCTCCCCCATGTCGAAGAAGCTGTAGGGGCGCAGACGGTAGGGCTGGTGGACTTCAAAGTAAAAGCATACGGAAGGCATGTCGCAACTCCGGCGTTAGATGCGGGCGTAGGCATCGAGGATGCCTTCGGCTGCACGGTCCCATGTGAGGGTCTTGAGGGATTCCAGGCAGCGGGCGAGGCTTTCCTGGGCCATGGCAGGATATCTCAGGACGCTGAGGATGCGGTCGGCCATGAGGTACTCGTCCCAGTAGTCGACGGTGAGGGCGCCGGGAAGGACCTCGGCGCAGCCCGACTGCTTGGAAAGCAGGATGGGGGTGCCGCACTGGAGCGCCTCGAGGGGGGCGATGCCGAACGGTTCGGAGACGCTGGGCATGACGTACAGGGTGGCGATGGAGTACATGTGCTGCACGTCGCTGCCGCGCATGAAGCCGGGGAAGTGGAAGCGGCTGCCCATGCGGAGCTCGGAGACCCTGCGGATCATGCGGGGGAGCAGGTCGCCGTTGCCCGCCATGATGAAGCGGACGTCGGGCATTTCCTTAAGGACGTGCCTTGCGGCCTCGATGAAGTGCTTGGGGCCCTTCTGGTAGGTGACGCGGCCCATGAAGAGGATGCGCTTCTCATCCTTCACGAGGTCCGGCACGGTGAAGGTGGGGATCTTGTCGTGGAGGAAGGCGCCGTTGTAGACGACGGAGATCTTGGCGGGGTCGACGCCGTAGTGCTCGATGGCGACCTGCTTGGTGCGGTTGCTCACGGCGATGACGTGGGCCGCGGCCTGGAGGCCTTCGCGCTCGATGTTGTAGATCCTGTCCCAGCCGTGGTCGCCGCAGCGGTCCACTTCCGTGGCATGGAGGTGGGCGACGAAGGGCAGGCCGCTGAGTCGGCTGGCCATGATGGCGGCGGGGTAGGTCATCCAGTCATGAGCGTGGATGACATCGGCCTTCTTCCGCATGTGCTCTTCGAGCACGACGGCGCTGGCGGCCGTGGAGAAGCGCTCCACCTCGTCCATGAGGTCTTCGCTGTAGCCGCCGCGGAAGTGGCTGATCTCCTCGATTTCCTGGTCGTTCTCGTTCAGTACGTCGGGGTCGATGCCGGCCCTGCCGAAATCGTAGCTTCCGTAGGGGTTCAGATGCGAGCTGACCGGGCGCATGAGCATCCTGGAGAAGTCGTCCTGGGCCCTTTCGCGGCGCACCTTCTCGACGGCCTTGCGGAGGGCCCTGGAAATCGGGACTCCGGAGGCGGAGCGGAGGCAGGTGTCCGGATCGGCCTTGTCGGCCTTCATACTGGGCAGGATGAAGACAAGGTCGGTTCCCTTGGCGCGGAGGCCCTGGGTGATTCCGTAGCAGGCGGTGCCGAGGCCGCCGCTGATATGCGGGGGAAATTCCCAGCCGAGCATGAGTACGCGCATGTCGCTATCCCCTTTTTGTTTACAGTGTGCAGGATGAGGCGGTGGAGGATTCCGCGCCGCAGGGAAGGGAGGCCGCCCAGCGCCCGAATTCCGTGGGGCTGGCGTCTCTGATGAGGAGCAGGAGCCTGAGGGCTTCGGAAACGCTCCATGCCTGGGCTATGCAGCCCCCGGGGAGGTGTTCTCCGCCTCCGTCGAAAATTTCCGATATGCTGCCGATGCCGGCTTCGCCGAGATGCGTGGTGAACAGGGGGGTCAGCGTGTCGAGCAGCTCCCTGATGCGCACGCCGGAGCGCGCCGTGGCCACGACGGCGTCGGCATAGGCGCCGAGCAGCCAGGGCCAGGCCGTTCCCTGATGGTATGCGGCGTCCCTCTCGGCCTGCGTGCCCCTGCATGCGGCCCTGTACGCGGGGTCGGACGGGGCGAGGGTGCGGAGGCCGAAGGGGGTGAGCAGGTTCCTGCGCACGCAGTCCGTGACGGATTCGCGCATCTTCTTCGTGAGAGGTGAGAAGGGGACGGCCGCGGCGAATATCTGGTTGGGCCGTATCGCCGCGGAGGGCGTGCCGTCGGGCAGGACGGTGTCGTACAGGCCTCCGTCCATGGCGGCGGCGTCGGCGCCGGAGGGGCTGAAGACCCTGGCGAACGCCTTCTTCAGGCGGGGGATGAGGGCGCATTCGGCGGGTGCCTTGACGCGGAGCCTGCCGGCGAGCTCTTCGGCGAAGCAGAGGGCGTCGTACCAGAGAGCGTTGAGCTCGACGGCCATGCCGTGTCTGGGCGTGACGGGCACGCCGTCGATGGAGGCGTCCATCCAGGTGAGCTGGGTGCCCTCGCTGCCGGTGACGAGGAGCCCGTCTTCGGTCATGGAGACGAGCATGCGGCCCTCTTCGTCGGGCATGGTCCCGCGGGCGAAGCAGGAGATGATCTCCTTGATGACGGGCCAGCATTCCTTTTTGATGAAGGCCTTCTCACCGGGGAAGGCGAGCGCGAAGCGGTGCACGGCCAGCATGTACCACAGGGACGCGTCGGCCGAATTGTAGGAGGGGGTGCCGTAGCCGGCGCCGATGAGGTTGGGGACGAGGCCGTCCCTGACGGTGCTGCGGATCTGGCGGAGCACTGCCCTGCCTTCCTCAATGCGGCCGGAGCAGAAGGTGAGGCCCGGCAGGGAGATGAGGGTGTCGCGCCCCCAGGGGCCGAACCAGTGGTAGCCCGCGGGTACGACGGGCTCGCCGTCGGTGGTGATGAGGAAGCGCCCGCATTCGCGGCGGAGATGCTCCAGAAGGGGCTCGCTGAAGAGCTGCTCGGGGAGGTCGGAGAAATGCCCGTTCCATACGGCTTCCGGGTCGTCTCTGAAGGCGCCGGTGCCGGCGGTGAGCCATACGGGGGAATCCACGCTCAGCTCTGCGTCGAACACGCCGGGCATGAGGAGGTCCTCCTGCCAGTCATAGCCCCTCTCCCGCTCCACGGGATACTCGATGCGGTAGTACCAGTCGGCGCTGCCGGAGAACGACGCCCCGAGGCCCGCAAGCTGGACGGCGACGGTGGGGACTGATTCCCCGGGGCCGAAGACGAAGCCGCAGGAAAGGCCGGCCGGAATCTTCGACACGCAGCCCTCGCGGGACGGGTCGGCGCCGTAGAGATGGTTGATGTCGCGGCCGCTGAGAAGCGGGCGGATGGAAAGCTGAACGGAGCCGAGGGCTCGGGCTGCGAGCGTGTCGTCGAGCGTGTAGCGCACGAGGATGCGGGACTCGCCGCGGAGGAGGATGGTCGTGCGGCGCAGGATGACCTCGTCTTCCGAGCCTTCGCTTCCGGCTATGCGGAAGGCGGCCGAGACCGCGTCATGGCTGCAGGAGGCGCCGGCCAGGAAGCGCCAGCCCTCGGGCCATACGGCGCCGGGGTGGATGCGGGACGACAGGGGGACCTGGCGGCGGTCGACGATGACGGAATCCTCGAGCGAGGAGATGAGCATGCGGCGGCCTTCCCTTGTCTGGACGGCAAGGAGGCCGTGGTAGCGGCGGGTGTCGGCTCCCTGGACCGTGCCGGAGGCGTAGTCGCCCAGGGAATTGGTGAGCAGCCATTCGAGGCCGAGGCCGGAACGGGGGTCGCTGCAGTCGGTGCGGAAGGTGTGTGTCATGATGTGCGGTGCTGAGGGATGCCGTTTTTCAGGATGTCTGCCGGAGCGGGGGAGCCCCTGCCTGCGATTTTCGGAAACCGCGGAGGTTACACATATTCCTTTCGGATGAAAAGAACTTTTTTCCATGCTACGCCATTTAATTTAGGATGGCAAATCAAAGCCCGGTATGCTACCTAAGGAAGTACTGATTTATCCGAAAAAATTCGGTTCGATGCCCGAACCGGCTTCCGCCGATTCGGGAAAGGCACGCCAAGCTGCTCATTGACGGGGAAAGCGGATTTCCCCCTATCCGCAGCCTGCGGGCGCCCATGGCATGGACGCCGATCCCATGGAGGTAGGGTATGAAGATTCTTGCTGCGGACATAGGGGGCACGAACGGCCGGTTCGGCCTTTTCGTGTGGGAGGACCGGAAGCTCACCCTGGTCGCGGAGAAGGCGTATCCTTCGCGGCAGGCCGGTTTCGACACGATGCTTGACGACATCACCTACGCGTGGCGGGCCTTCGGCGTCGCGGAGGCCCGCATGCTTTCCATCGCGGCGGCAGGGCCTCTGCGCGGAACCCGCATAGACATGACGAATGCGGGCTTCAGCATCGACGGCCCGGCCATGAAGAGGCGCTTCCCCATGGCGCGGTGCGTGCTGATGAACGATTTCGAGGCGCAGGCCTGGGCATGCCTTTCGCCTGCCATGGCCGAGGCCTCCGTGCTGCTTCCCGGCGCAGGCGCCCGCGGCTCATTCAGGGCCGATGAGGGCGACGGACGCCCCGTGGCCGTGCTCGGTGCCGGAACGGGGCTGGGCGCCGCGTGGCTCATCCGCGGCGTTCCGGGATTCGCAGGCGTGAGCCGGCCCTTCGTGCTTCCGTCAGAGGCCGGGCATGCCATGTTCCCCCTCGATTCCGAAGACGATGGGGAGGAGCTGCTCCGGCAGGGGCTCGCACAGCGCTGCGGATGCGCCCCCACGGCCGAGCAGGTCCTTTCCGGGCCTGGGCTCGCCGCCACGCACGCCGTCCTGACCGGCGAGGAGGCCCCGCCTGCGGAATTCTGCTCCCGGCCCGGCTTCGGCGAATCGGCGACGTGCGCCCTCTACGCGAGGCTCATGGGGCGGTTCTGCCGCGGCGCGGCGCTTTCCATGCTGCCCGGGGCGCTCGTGATCGCCGGGGGCGTGGCCGGAAGGACGCCCGCCCTCGTGCGGCACCCCGCATTCGCGGAGGAGTTCCTCGGAGCTCCGTCGCCCCGCAGGAGCATGCTCGAGTCCGTGCCCGTATGGCTTTCCGCCTGCCCCCATGCGGGGCTGTGGGGAGCCGCGCAGGCCGCGCTCACGGTGTTCTGACAGACGGCTGATCCGAGAGCGGACCGCCGCCCGGCCTGACGAAACGCATGCGCGGAGCCCGCGCTTATGGGAGGAACCATGCTTGATGAGAATGATGCCCTGGTGCTCGGACTGGCCGCCCGCCTCAGGGAGCGCCGCATGATATGCGCCACGGCCGAATCATGTACGGGCGGGCTCATAGGGGCCATGCTCACCGCCGTTCCCGGATCGTCGGAATGGTATGCGGGCGGCGTGGTGTCGTACGCCAACAGCGTCAAGGAAGGAGTCCTCGGCGTTTCCGGAACGGTGCTCTCGTCATGCGGTGCGGTGAGTTCGCCCGTTGTCGAGGCCATGGCCGAAGGCGTCTGCAGGCTTGTGGGCGCCGATGCCGCCTGCGCTGTGAGCGGTGTGGCGGGCCCCGGAGGGGGCACCCCCGGAAAGCCCGTGGGCACGGTATGGATCGGCTGGAGCGTCAGGGGGAGGACGGATTCGAAGTGCTTCCATTTCCCCGGAGACAGGGCCGAGGTGCGCCGCCGTACTGCGGAAGCCGCCATCGCCGGGCTGGCCGAGAGGATAGGCGCGGCGGAGGATGCCCCGGATAGCTCCGAATAAGACTGCGTGACCGAATGGGGCCGGCCTGGGCGGTGCCGCCGTCGGCTTGCCTGGAAGCCGCGCAGGGGATATAGTCTCCGGGTGCTTCCCGGCCGCATGCCGCGGCGCGGGCATACCTTCAGGAACTGCTATGGATTTCACGGAAAAAGAACGGGCGGTGCTGCGCATTGTGCAGAAGGACCTTCCCGACACGCTTACGCCCTATGCCGACATCGCGGCGGAGGCGGGCATGGAGGAGAAGGAGGTCATAGACTTCCTTTCCGGGCTCTGCGGGAGCGGTGCGATCCGCCGCTTCGGCGCGAGCCTCAAGCACCAGCGCACCGGATGGACGCATAACGCAATGGTGGCCTGGAAGGCCGACAGGGCGCTCGCCGACGAGGCGGGGCGCACGGCGTCAGGCCATCCGCGCATCTCGCACTGCTACTACAGGCCCAGCAGCTACCCCGGCTGGCCCTTCACGTTCTATACGATGATACACGGGAGAAGCGAGCAGGACTGCCTCGACGTCATCGAGGAGCTCCGGCGGACGACGCCGCTCCGCGAGTACGAGATGCTGAAGAGCCTGAAGGAGCTCAAGAAGATTTCCATGACCTATTTTCCCGCGGAATGACGGCGGGAGGGAGAACCGGACCATGCATACGGAACGTTCGGCGGCGCTGTTCACCCGCGCCCAGGAATTGATACCCGGGGGCGTGAACAGCCCCGTGCGCGCATGCAGGAACGTGCATGCGGAACCTCTTTTCATCGCATCCGCCAGCGGCTCGCACCTCATGACGGTGGATGGCGAGGAATTCATAGACTTTCTCGGCTCCTGGGGGCCGATGCTCGTAGGCCATTCCCATCCGGAGGTCTCCGAGGCCATCATGAAGGCCTCCCTCCGCGGCACAAGCTACGGCGCCCCCTGCCTTGCGGAAGTGCAGCTTGCCGAGGAGGTGTGCTCCGCCCTGCCTTCCGTCGGGATGGTGCGCATGGTGAACTCCGGCACGGAAGCCACCATGAGCGCGCTGCGCCTGGCGCGCGGCGTGACGGGCCGTGACAAGATGATCAAGTTCATCGGCGGCTACCACGGCCATGGCGACGCCTTCCTTGCGAGCGCCGGCTCGGGCGTGGCCACCTTCTCCATCCCGGGCACCCCCGGTGTTCCCGCCGCCACGGTGGCGGACACGCTGCTCGCCCCCTATAACGACCTCGAGGCCGTGAAGGCCCTCTTCGAGGCCAATCCCGACCAGATCGCCGCGCTGTTCGTCGAACCCGTCGCCGGCAACATGGGACTCATGCTGCCCGAGCCCGGATTCCTCGAAGGGCTCCGCGAGCTCTGCACGCAGTACGGCGCGCTGCTCGTGTTCGACGAGGTCATCACCGGCTTCCGTCTCTCCTACGGCGGAGCCCAGGGCCGCTACGGCGTCATGCCCGACCTGACGACCTTCGGCAAGATCATCGGCGGCGGCCTCCCCGTGGGCGCCTACGGCGGCAGGGCCGACATCATGCGCCACATCGCCCCCGAGGGCGAGGTCTACCAGGCCGGCACGCTCTCGGGCAATCCGCTCGCCATGGCGGCGGGCCTTGCGACCCTGAACATCCTGAAGCGTTCGGACTACGCGGCCCTCGAGAGGCGCGTGGACGACTTCGTGGACGAGCTCCTCGGCATTCTCCGCGGGAAGGGCGTTCCGGTCCAGATCCCGCACATCGCCTCGCTGTTCACGATCTACTTCACCGATGCGCCCCTGCGCGACTTCGCCAGCGTGCAGACGACGGACCAGGTGCTCTTCGAGAGCTTCTACAAGCAGATGCGCGAGCAGCATATCTTCATGGCTCCTTCGGCATTCGAGGCGAACATGCTTTCGTTCGCGCACAGGCCCGAGGACTTCGACCGTGCCCTTGAGGCCGCGCGGAACGTGAAGTTCTAGCCGGCAGGCATGAGAGGCCCGGATACCTCCGGGCCTGACGGAGAAACGAAGAGAGGGCGGGGATTCCCGCCCTCTCTTCGTTTAATAGCCGACCGTGCTGCGGGCCTAGTGCATGAGGCCGGGCAGGAAGGTGATGAGACCGGGGAAGTAGGTCAGCACGACGAGCGTGCCGAGCAGCGTCAGCAGATAGGGCATGACCTTCACGGTGATCTGGTCGATGGATATCTTGGTGATGGAGGACACCACGAAGAGATCAAGGCCGACAGGGGGGGTGATGCAGCCGATGGCGAGGTTGACGACCATGATGACACCGAAGAAGAGCGGGTCGATGCCGAGGCCGACCGCTACGGGAAGCAGGATCGGCGTGACGATGACGACGGCCGCAGAGGCGTTGACCAGCATGCCGATGAACAGAAGCAGGACGTTGACGAGCATCAGGAAGACGAAGGAGTTGTCGGTGATGGTCGCGAACGACTGCGCGAGCAGATGGGGGACCTGCGCCCAGGTGAGGATCCAGCCGAACACGTTGGCCGCGCCTACCACGAACATGATCATGGTGGTGCTCTTCGCAGCGGAGAGCAGGGTGGCGGGCAGATCGCTGAACTTCAGCTCCTTATAGATGAACAGGCCGACGAAGGCTCCGTAGACGGCGGCGACGGCAGCGGCTTCCGTGGGGGTGAAGATGCCGGCATAGATGCCGCCCAGGATGATGACGGGCATCATGAGTGCCCAGAAGCATTCCCTGAAGGAGCGGATGATCCTGGTGATGGAGAACGTGCCTTCGCCCTTGTAGCCTTTCCTCTTGGATATGATCCAGCTG
>JAKSQA010000039.1 GCA_024404335.1 Mailhella sp. | reverse complement strand
GGTGCGTGCGGGGGGGCAGGGCGGCGTAGCGCGGAGCGGGCGGGAGCGGCCGGCACGCCGGAGGGGTCCGAGTCTGCCAGGGGGGGGGGGGGGGCCGTACGTTCTATGACGGATATGACGTCGCGCTGGAGCATGGGGGACCTTTCCTTATGATATGCGGAATGTTTTTCTTAAGTGAAGATGGCATATTCGTCAAGACGACCTCATGCCCGATGGACGGATACGGCGTATTCTGCTATCTTTCGCTCGTGGTGCGACAATGAAATCCTGCTCCGCTCGACGGAGAAAAAGGAGAATGGATTGAAATCCTTTCTGCTGATAACCGACGTCTTCTGCCCCTGGTGCTACGGCTTCGCCCCGGTGATGCGCCGTCTGCTTGCCGAATACGGCTATCCCGTGAGGGTGCTCTGCGGCAACCTTGTGGACGAACCCATGCTTTCATCCGAGATGGGCGATCCCAAGGGGCTTGCCTTTTTCAAGCGTCTTGTCGAGACTACGGGAAGGCCCGTGGGCGACGGGCTGTACGGGATACTGAAGCAGGGCCGGGGCGTGCTCATGGATTCGACGAAAGCCGCGGTACTGCTCCGGGCGCTTAAGAAGCTTGCTCCCGGCGCGGCGCTTGAGCAGATGGAGGCCTTCCAGGATGCGTTCTATGCCCGGGGGCTCGATGTCCTTTCCGGAGCAGTGCAGGCCGAGGTCGCCGCCGGATGGGGCGTTGATGCCGAGGCGCTGGCATCGGCGCTTGCTTCCGATGCCGTGGCCGCCGAAGCCCGCAGGGACATGGAGGAGGCCGAGGAGATCCTCGGCGACTTCGTTGTCTATCCCACGCTTTATCTGCGGGATGACGCCGGCGGGCTGCATGCGGTGGCCCGCGGCTATGCCCCGTACGGAACCGTATGTGAGAAAATTAAGAGCGCCCTTGAATCGGGCTCCGAAGCCGGCCTTTCCGCCGATGCCTGCGGCCCCGACGGGTGCTGCGGATAGGAGTGTCGCATGGCAGAAGCAGGCAGGCGGAGGCTTTCCGTCGCAGAGGCGGTGCGGGCCGCAGGGATAATATTCGAACTCAATACCGCTGAAAGCAGCGTTCTTGCCATAGCCGCGGCTGCGGGGGTGCCATGCGGCACCGATGCCGAGAAGGCTGCCCTGATGCTGGAATGGCGCGCATTCGTGCATGCCGCGGTCCTGTACGGGCTGATGGCCCATGCTCCCAACGTGGTCGTCGTGGAATATCTGAGGGTGACGCAGGAGATGCTCGGCCGCCTGGGCTATGCGCCTGAAGAGGCGGAGGCCTTTGTCGACGGCCCCTTCAGGGAGTATTCCGATCCGATGGTACGCGTCAGCACGAAGGAATGCCCTGAGGTGTTTTTCAGGCGGCTGCTGGGCAGGGAGCTTTCCGATGTGCCCGAGCGTGCCGCCGCCATGTTCTCGGGGGTGATGGCCATGGTCATCTCCGCTGCGCTCGACAAGCTGGAGCAGTACGAGTACGCGCTGGACTGAGCCGGGATGGGGCGCCTTTCATGCCATGCCGTGCGGCGAGGCACCGTGGCTGTCTTTTCACAGATGCGCCGCTTCTGCGGCGGGAGTTTCAGCTTCTTTCCGGTGCTTGAAATGAAAAGGGGATTCCGTGCGGAATCCCCTTTTCATTTCCGGCGGGAAGACGCTTACGCGAAGTAGCGCTTCAGCAGGCCGGCGAAGGCGGCGCCGTGGCGGGCTTCGTCCTTGGCCATTTCGTGGACGGTGTCGTGGATGGCGTCATAGCCCTTGGCCTTGGCGATGCGGGCGAGGTCCATCTTGCCGGCGCATGCGCCGGTTTCGGCGGCGACGCGGAGGCTGAGGTTCGTCTTGGTGCAGGGGGCGACGACTTCGCCGAGGAGTTCGGCGAACTTGGCGGCGTGCTCGGCTTCTTCGAAGGCGATGCGCTTGTAGGCTTCGGCCACTTCGGGGAATCCTTCGCGGTCGGCCTGGCGGCTCATGGCAAGGTACATGCCCACTTCGGTGCATTCGCCGGTGAAGTTGGCGCGCAGGGCCTCCATGATCTCGGCTTCCTCAACCTTGCCGTCGCCGATGTGGTGCTCGGTGACGAAGCCGGCGCCGGCTTCCTCGATCTTGAACTTGGCGCCGGGGGCCTTGCACTGGGGGCAGACGAAGCCGGCGGGAAGCTCTTCAGCTTCATGGACATAGCCGCAGATGGGGCAGACGAATTTCTTCATGGTTTTCTCCTGGAGTAGAGGGTGCCGCACCGGAGGCGGTGCTTGATTTCTTTATTAGGAATAATACCTGATAAATAAAATGTCAACTGTCTGCGGCGCCTTCCGTCACATCAGGCATGAAAAGGACGGTATGGATACACGGGGCATGCTCCGATGCCGTGGATATCGGATATCGTCTTGTGCCTATGGAGAGGGTGGGCGCTTTCTTGACGGCGTGTCTTCGAGGTCTTAGCATGCCTGAAGATGTTCCGTGCGGGGAGTTCCCCGCTTTTTCCTGCGCATGCCCTCCGGACCGCCGGAGTTCCGGCATGGGCCGGCCGATGGCACGGTATGCGCCTCCGGCCTTTGCCGGCGCCGCAGGGCTCCTGCCTGCTGTGGAGATTGTCATGAATGATTCCGGCGATGCCGAATGGGCTTCCTGGCCCGAGGATGCTTCCGATCCGGGAGTGATGCCGAACGGCAGCGGAAGCGATCCGCTGAGGATCGGGCTGGACATCGGATCCACCACGGTCAAGCTTGTGGCCTGCGGCGGAACCGCAGACGGAAGAGGAATGAGGCCGGTCTTCGCCCGATACCGCAGGCATAATTCCTGTGGGTGGAAGACGGCGGCCGCCCTTTTGAGGGAATTCGCCGGGGAGGCATCCGGCAGACGCTGCGGAGGCTTTTCCATCACCGTGACCGGGTCGGGCGGCATCGCCGTGGCTGAGAGGCTCGGATTGCCGTTCGTGCAGGAAGTAGCTGCGGCGGGCGAGGCCGTGAGCCTGCTCGAACCCGCAGCCGATGTGGTCATCGAACTGGGCGGCGAGGATGCCAAGATACTCTTCCTCACCGGCGGCGCCGAACAGCGGATGAATGAGACCTGCGCGGGCGGCACGGGGGCGTTCATCGACCGCATGGCCGCCTTCCTCAATACGGACGCGGAAGGCCTCGACAGGCTTGCGGAGGGCGCGTCCACGCTGTACCCCATCGCATCACGCTGCGGGGTCTTCGCCAAGGCCGACATACTTCCTCTTCTTAATGAAGGCGCTTCCCGCAGCGATATCGCGGCATCGATCTTCCAGGCGGTGGTGGACCAGACCGTGAGCGGCCTCGCATGCGGCCGCCGCATCGGGGGCAGGGTCGTGTTCCTGGGAGGTCCTCTGGCTTTTCTCCCGCAGCTGCGGAGGCGCTTCGCCGAGACGCTGCGTCTTGCGGAGGGCATGGATGTCCTCCCCGAGGGGGCGCCCTTCTTCGTCGCCCTTGGGGCGGCCCTTCTCTCACCTGCGTTTCGGGGAACTGCGGAATCCGGGTCTCTGCCGGAGGCGCTGGAGCATGCGGCCTCCGCACTGGACGGATTCACCCCGCCTGACGGCGCAGGAACGCTTCCTCCGCTGTTCCGAAGCAGGGAGGAGTATGAGGACTTCCGTGCGCGCCATGCCTCGGCTTCGGCCGAGCGGGCGATGATCGGAGGGATCGGCGACGGATCCGGCTCCGTTCCTGTGTGGTTCGGCGTCGATGCCGGATCGACGACGATCAAGTCCGTGCTTGTCGACGGGCAGGGGCGGATTCTCCATGAGACCTACGGCCCGAGCCGGGGGGGCACGCTGGAGCAGGCGGTATCCGTCCTCCGGGCTGCGTACGGGGCCATGCCCCCGGGCGTGCATATCGCGGGCGCGTGCGTCACCGGATACGGCGCGGCGCTTCTCAGGGCGGCATTCCGCTTTGACGCCGACGAGGTGGAGACGGTGGCCCATGCAAGGGCCGCCTGCGCGTTCGAGCCCGACGCGTCATTCGTGCTTGATATCGGCGGGCAGGACATGAAGTGCCTGCGCCTTCAGAACGGAACGATCATCGACCTGCAGCTGAACGAGGCCTGCTCGTCGGGCTGCGGATCCTTCATCGAGACCTTCGCCCGTTCCCTGGGCATGGAGCTCGATGAGTTCATGGAAAACGCCCTTTTCACGGAGGAGCCTGTCGATCTCGGCACGCGCTGCACGGTGTTCATGAATTCTCGTGTGAAGCAGGCCCAGAAGGAGGGGCGCACCGCGTCGGACATCGCCGCGGGGCTTTCCTATTCGGTCATACGCAATGCGCTCTACAAGGTCATCAGGATCGGAAGCACGGAGGAGCTCGGGGACAGGATCGTCGTCCAGGGCGGCGCGTTCAGGAATGACGCGCTTCTGCGGGCGCTGGAGCTCATGACGGGGCGCACCGTGGTCAGGCCCGACATCGCCGGACTCATGGGCGCCTACGGCGCGGCTCTGCTCGCGCGTGACGCGTCGCTCCGCGGCAGACCTGCCGGGGGAATCGCGAAGTCGTCGCTGGCAGGCCCGGAGGAGCTTGCGGTGTTTGCGGCAGAGAGCCGTACGAAGCGCTGCCCCGGATGCGCCAACCGATGCCTGCTCACGGTGAGCCGCTTCGGAAAGGAGGGCGTGTTCGTCTCCGGGAACCGCTGCGAGCGCGGCGAGGCCCTTGCAGCGGCGGAATCCGGAGCAGGGGGAGCCCGAAGCGCGGCACGGAATGCCGCCTCTGCGTCCGACCTCGCCGCCGAGAAGTACGCCCGGCTTTTCGAGCCGTACCGTCCGCTTCCCATCGAAGCTGCCCCGCGGGGCGAGCTGGGTATCCCCAGGGCCCTCAACATGTATGAGAGCTACCCCTTCTGGTTCACGCTGCTTACGCGGCTGGGCTTCAGGGTGGTGCTGTCGCCTCCTTCGGGGAAGAGGCTTTTTTCCGCAGGGATGGATACCATCCCCTCGCAGACGGTCTGCTACCCGGCAAAGCTGTGCCACGGCCATATCGCCATGCTGCTTCGGATGGGAGTGAGGCGCATCTTCTTCCCCTGCATCCTTTTCGAGGGGAGGGAGTTCCCCGAACAGGACAACAGGTTCAGCTGCCCTGTGGTGACGGGCTACCCGGAGCTTCTGCGCAACAACGTCGATATGCTGAAGGAACAGGGGGCTGCGCTGCTTTCCCCCGTCATAAGCATGGATGACGGCGTCATCCGCCGGGAGCTTTCACATCTGGACGGCTTCGGCGGTATTCCCGACGGGGATTGGGAAGACGCCCTTGCCGCAGCGCATGCCGAGCAGCAGGCCTTCCGGAGCGCGCTGAAGTCGCGGGCTGTCGAGATACTCGCAGGCCTTGCCCGAAGCGGGGGGAAGGCCATCGTCCTGGCGGGCCATCCCTACCATGTCGATCCGGAGATCGGGCGGGGCATATCGGCCCTGATCGCGGCGGAAGGCATCGCCGTCCTTACGGAGGATGCCGTGGCCGGACTTGCGGATCAGCCCGCGCGCCTGCGGGTCGTCAATCAGTGGACCTATCATTCCAGGCTCTACAGGGCCGCTGCGGCGGTGCTGCTTTCCGGGACTCCCGTCGCGGAGGATTCCCCTCTTCGGTCCCTCGCGGGAGAGGATGCGCGCTGGCCGTCCATGGCGCTGCTCCAGATCGTCTCCTTCGGATGCGGCCTTGATACCGTGACGGCCGACCAGGTGCATGATATCCTTGCGGATGCCGGTCTGCCGAGTTCGAGGATAAAGCTTGACGAGGGGGCGAACATGGGGGCCGCGCGCATACGGATACGCTCCCTTGCCGCCACGCTGAGGGCGGCGGGCGGCCGTTTCGGGGCGGATTCCGGGATGTCGGGGCAGGCCATGGAGGCGTCATCGGCCGAGGGATGGCCCCGGCAGGGCGGCGGTGTCATGAACCCGGGGAGAATGGACGGCAGGCCTGCTGAAGAGGGTGCAGCCGGGATCCGGCGCGGGTCCGCCGCCGTAGGGAGCGCATGGAATCCTCCCGCCTTCACTGAAGAGATGAAGGCGACGCATACCATACTCATCCCCCAGATGGCTCCCTTCCAGTTCCGATTCCTTCCGGCGATGCTCCGAGGCTGCGGCTACCGGGCCGAACTGCTGCCGTCCGTAAGTGCCGATGCCCGGGAGACAGGGCTCCGTTTTGTGAACAACGACGTATGCTTTCCGGCCGTGACCGTCATCGGGCAGCTGCTTGAGGAGGTCCGCAGCGGAAGGCGGAGAGGGGAGAATGTCGCCCTGATCATTTCGCAGACGGGCGGGGCGTGCCGGGCCACGAACTATATCTCCTTCCTCCGAAGGGCCATGGAGTCGGCAGGGCTGACGGACATCCCGCTTCTTTCGTTCAACTATGCCGGCATGAGCCGGAACCCCGGCTTCCGCATCGACGCGGGCATGACCGTACGGGGGCTCATGGCCCTGCTGTGCGGCGACCTGCTCATGAAGCTGGTGCTGGGCACGCGCCCCTATGAGCTGGAAGCCGGGGCGGCCGAAAGGCTCGCGGAGCACTGGGCGGAGGCCTTTGAAAAAGATGTCTTTGACTGCTCGCCGCTGAGGATGTGGCGGCACGCGGCTTCCGCCGTAAAGGCGTTCGACCTTCTTCCGCTTGCGGAGGATGCGGGCCGTCGCCCGCGGGTCGGGCTGGTCGGGGAGATACTGCTCAAGTACCATCCCGATGCGAACAACAATGCTGTCGGTGTGATCGAGTCCGAGGGCGGCGAGGCCGTCGTCTCGGGCATGGCGGACTTCGTGATGTATGCCCTGCTTAACGATGCCTACCGCACGGAGCGCTTCGGCGGAGGACTGCGGCGCGCGGCGGCGTGCAGGGCCCTCATGGGGTTCGTGAGGCTCATGCAGGCTCCCTTCGCATGGGCTCTGCGGCGCAGCAGGCGCTTCGAGGCGCCAGCCTCCTTCAGCCGTCTGCGCAGGGTCGTCCGCGGGATAGTTTCCGAAGGGCAGCAGGCGGGGGAGGGCTGGCTTCTGACCGCGGAGATGGCGGAGCTTCTGGAGAGCGGCGTGGAGAGCATCCTGTGCCTTCAGCCCTTCGGATGCCTGCCGAACCATATAACGGGAAAGGGCGTCATACGGGAGCTGCGCCGCCGCTATCCCGGGGCGAGCATTGCGGCCGTGGACTACGATGCGGGGCTGAGCGAGGTGAACCAGCTGAACCGCATCCGGCTCATGATGGCGTATGCCGGAAAGCGGGCGGGGAAGTCGGAGCCTCCGAAGGCCTGAGGGCCGGTGCGGCTTGGCACCGTTTCGAACACCGTTCGGCCCCTTCTGCTGCACCGGAGAACGCCCTGCGGAAGGAGGCGGAGAAGCCTGCGTCAGTCCCCGCGGCCCCGGGCTTTAATCGGATGGGCTTTGCTCTGCAGCTTCCGTACCGGTTCCGCCCGCCGGCCCGTGCGGTATGGGCAGCTCAGGAACGTCGCTCGTTGCGCAGGGAAAGGGCCGCAAGGCTGAGGACGAACCAGACGCAGGCGCAGAGTATGACCGTGGCGCCGGTGGCCGTGCCCAGCCATGGCTGCACGGAAAGCCCCAGCCCTGCCACCGAGGATGTCGTGCCGATGAGTACGGCCCACCAGATCATTCCGCCTGCGGTATGGGCGAAGTTGCGGGCCGCAGCGGCCGGCACGACCAGCAGGGCCGTGACCAGGAGCACGCCGACGCCCCAGACGGAGAACATGACCACAAGGGCGAGCAGCGCGGCGAACGCGTATTCGCACAGGGCCGCGGGAACCTGGTGGGCCGCGGCGACGAGGCGGCGCGTGCCCGCAGAGAGCGGGCGGTGGAAGG
>JAKSQA010000038.1 GCA_024404335.1 Mailhella sp. | reverse complement strand
GCCACGGCGCCGGCCACGGCGTCGGCGTTGATGTTGTAGGTGCGGCCTTCCTCATCGACGCCCACGGGTGCGATGACGGGAACGAAGCCGTCGCCGATCAGCGACGTCAGCAGCGAGGTGTTGACCTTCGTCACGCGGCCCACCTGGCCGAGGTCGATGATCTCCGGGGGGACGTCCACGCCGCGGCTCACGGTCATGGCGAGCTTCTCGGCCCGGAGCAGCATGCCGTCCTTGCCGGAAAGGCCGACGGCCTGTGAGCCCGCCCTGTTGATGAGGTTGACGACGCTCTTGTTCACGGAACCCACCAGCACCATCTCGACGACATCCATCGTGGCCTCGTCGGTGACGCGGTGGCCCTGGCGGAACTCCGACTTGATCTCGAGCTTGTTAAGCATGCTGTTGATCTGCGGGCCGCCGCCGTGGACCACGACGGGGTGGATGCCCACCAGCTTGAGCAGGCTTATGTTGCGGGCGAAGGCCATCTTGAGGTTCTCGTCGGTCATGGCATGGCCGCCGTACTTTATGACGACCGTCTCGCCGTGGTATTCCTTCAGATAGGGAAGGCTCTCGATGAGCACCCTCGACTGGAGGCGGGCCTTTTCCATAGGGTTAAGCAGAACGATGTCGGACAAGGGCAGCTCCTTCCGCCTCCGGCGGTACGGCTATCGTTTTCCGGCGGGAAGGCCGGACGGGATATGTTTGCGGTGTCCGCCCCCTGCGCACGGATCCGCAGGCCATGGGGAGGACGGATGCTTTCACGCTCACAGAATACCGTGGCGATGTCCAGCATTTTCTTGCCTTGACGAAGCGCCGCACGGCATTATCTCCCAGATGGAAGCCCGCATCTTCCCGAAATATCCCTTCCCCGCGGCATTGCGTAAAATTCCGCGAGAGGTTAAAAGGGAAGACCTTACGCGGATTCCTTCCGCAAATTCAATTCCGGAGTCGCTATGTTCACTTCCATCGCCTACGCCGCAGGCAACGCCGGCGGTGCCGCCGCCCAGGGTCCCATGGGCGCCTTCGCCTCCATCGTGCCCCTTCTCCTCATGTTCGCCGTGTTCTACTTCCTGCTGATCCGTCCCCAGCAGAAGCGCAACAAGGAGCACAAGGCCATGATCGAGGCCCTCGGCAAGGGTTCCTATGTCCTCACCTCCGGCGGCCTCCTCGGCCGCATCGTCGACATCGAAGGCGACATCCTCGTCATCGACCTCGGCGAGACCAAGGTCCGCATGCCCCGCGGCTTCGTGAGCGGCACCTACGACCCCAAGACGCTGACCAAGACCGAAGAAGCCGCTGAGAAGAAGTAGCCTCTTCATGCCTTTTCCGCCCGGCCGCCCCGCCTTGCGCGGCGGCCGGGCCGCTCATGTCCGCCGCACGGCGCTTTTCGTATTTAATGGATAATGGAAGGATAACAGCATGAAAGCTCTGCGTTTACGCCTGGCCCTTTCCCTTGTGGTGCTGGTCACGGTGCTCATGTACGCTCTGCCGAACATCCCGCTCTTCGGCGATTCGCCGCTCGGCTCCCTCATGACGGACCGCATCAACCTCGGTCTCGACCTCAAGGGCGGCATGAACCGCACGCTCGGCGTCGACGTGGAAAAAGCTCTCCAGAACACCCTCACCGTGACGGGCCAGGACCTGCGCGAACGCGCCGGCCGCGACAAGATCACCGTCATGAAGCCCCGCATCAACGCCGAGGGCAGGCTCGAGGCCGTGCTTCCCCGCATCGACCAGGCCCAGGCCTTCGAAGAGCTCGTCGCCAAATACTTCACCTCGCTCTCCCAGGTCTCCGCTGCCGACACCGCCAACGGCCGCGCCTACACCTTCGAGCTTTCGGGGCCCGCCCGCGCCGAGACCGAGCAGATGACCATGGAACAGGTCGTGCGCACCATCCGCAACCGAATCGACCAGTTCGGCGTGGCCGAGCCCGACATCCGCAAGCAGTCCGACAACCAGGTGCAGGTGCAGCTCCCCGGCATGACCGACTCCGAGCGCGCCATCCAGATCATCGGCCAGACGGCCCACCTCGAGTTCCGCCTCGTCCGCGACGACGTCGACCCCAACGCCATGATGCTCCCCGCCGGCACGGTGCGGTTCCCCATGGTCGTCAAGGGCCGCAACGGCGCCCCTGAGACGGAGACCACCATCATCCTCGACGGCGAGGCGCTCATGGGCGGCGAGGACATCACCAACGCCCGCCCGGCCTTCAACGAATTCGGCCAGGCCTACGTCGGCCTCGAGTTCAACAACCGCGGCGCCAACAACTTCGAGCGCATCACCGGCGACAACATCAAGAAGCGCATGGCCATCGTGCTTGACGGCAAGGTGTACTCCGCCCCCGTCATCCAGGACCGCATCGGCGGCGGCCGCGCCTCCATCACCGGTAGCTTCACCACCGAAGAGGCGCAGGACCTCGCCATCGTGCTCCGCGCCGGCTCGCTGCCCACGCCCGTGAGCATCCTCGAAGAGCGCACCGTCGGCCCCTCCCTCGGCAGGGAATCCATCGAAAGCGGCATCAACGCCTCGCTCGTGGGCGCCGCCGCCGTCATCGTCATCATGCCGCTCTACTACGGCATCTCCGGCATCATCGCCGACTTCATGCTCGCCTTCACGCTGCTCATCCTCATGGCCGGCATGACCTTCTTCGGCGCCACGCTCACCCTCCCCGGCATCGCGGGCGTCGTCCTCACCATCGGAATGTCCGTCGACGCGAACGTCCTCATCTTCGAGCGCATCCGCGAGGAGCTCAAGAAGGGCCAGACCGCACTCGAGGCCGTGCAGGCCGGCTTCAGCCGCGCCACCGTGGCCATCACGGACTCCAACCTCACCACGCTCATCACCGCGGCCATCCTGTACCAGTTCGGCACCGGCCCGATCCGCGGATTCGCCGTCACGCTCTCGCTGGGCATCCTGGCCTCCATGTTCACGGCCATCTTCGTCTCGCGCGCGATTTTCGAAACCTGGATGTCCCGCACCGGCGGGCGCAAGATCAGCGTCTAGGCCAGGGAGGAACACATCATGGCATTTGCTCTTCTTTCCAAAGAGACCCATATCGACTTCGCCGGATTCCGCCGCATAGCCTACGGCATCTCGCTCTTCTTCATCACGATCGGCATGATCGCCGTCATCCTGAACGGCGGGCTCCGCTACGGCGTCGACTTCGCCGGCGGCGTCATGGTCCAGGTGCAGTTCGACAGGCAGATCGGCGACGAGCAGGTGAAGACCGCTCTTAAGAACGTCGACCTTCCCGGCCTCACCGTCCAGCAGGTCGGCACCGAGGACCGCGACTATCTGCTCCGCTTCTCCGACAAGGCCTTTGAGAAGCAGGACCTCCGCGCCAGCGTCGCCCAGGCGCTCAAGGCCAGCATCCCCGACAATCCCTCCACCATCCAGCGCCTCGAATCCGTAGGTCCGAAGGTTGGCAACGACCTCCGCAACATGGCCATCCAGGCCCTGTTCTACGCCGTGCTCCTCATCACGGTCTACATCTCCGGCCGGTTCGAGCACAGCTGGTTCGTGGCCGGTGCCATGGCCGCCGTGCTCTGGCTCGCCGTGTGGGGCGCCTCGTACCTCGGCTTCAGCCAGCTCTGGGGCGTGGCCATCGGCCTTGTCGTCACACTCATCTGCTGCTGGAAGCTGAAGCTCAACTTCGCCCTCGGCGCCATCCTCGCGCTCATCCACGACGTGGCCGTCACGCTCGGCCTGCTCACCCTGCTGGGCGTGGAGATCGACCTCAACGTCATTGCCGCCCTGCTCACGCTCGTCGGCTACTCCATCAACGACACCATCGTCGAATACGACCGTATCCGCGAGAACCTGCGCGCCATCCCCGCCGACGCCCAGGTCAAGCCCACCATGCCGGAGATCATCAACAGCTCCGTCAACCAGACCCTCGCCCGTACGATCATGACCTCGGTCACCACGATCGTCGCCAGCCTCGCCCTGTTCATCCTCGGCGGAAGCGTCATCCACGACTTCGCCCTCACGATCTCCCTGGGCGTCGTCTTCGGCACCTGGTCCTCCATCTTCATCGCCTCCCCCATCCTCATGGCGTTCGGCTCCGTGGACCTCTACCACAGCAAGGCCCAGGTCCAGAACGACTACGAGCGCCCCGGCGAACACGGCATCGTATAGCCTCACATCCCAGCCCTCATAAAACCTGAACGGGGGAGGAGGCCTGAGGCCGACTTCCCCGTCTTCCCCAGGAGTCCGACATGCCGTTCCATATCATAGAGGGAGACATCACACTCATTAATGCCGACGCCATCGTCAACGCCGCCAACCACACCCTGCTCGGGGGCGGAGGCGTGGACGGGGCCATACACGACGCCGCAGGGCCCGGCCTTCTCAAGGAGTGCATGGGGCTCGGAGGCTGCGCCACGGGCGATGCCAAGATCACCGCAGGCTACCGGCTTCCGGCGAGGCATGTCATCCATACCGTCGGCCCCATCTGGAACGACGGGCTCCACGGTGAAGAGGAGCTTCTGGAGTCATGCTACAGGCGCTCACTCGAGCTCGCCCGGGAAAACGGCTGCACATCCGTAGCCTTCCCCCTCATCTCCGCCGGAATCTACGGTTTTCCCAAGGAACCGGCACGTCTTATCGCGGAAAGGACCATCCGCGACTTCCTCAGCACCCTGCCCGATGATGAGGAAATGCACGTCACCCTCGTCCTGTACAACAAGCGTGACTGCACACTTGACGAAGGGCTCAGGAACGCCCTCGACGCATTCATCGCATCCGGCGGCACTGAAGAGTACCCCATGCCCGACGGAATAGGCCGCTTCACCGACCGATTCCTCTCCGGCAACATGATCCGCCGCAGATCCGAGGCCGCAGCTGCCTCCGTTCCGGCCGAAGACCGCGGCCCCTTCGCAGACAAGGACCGGCACGCACCCCTCGAAGGCGCAGTCGGAAACCTGGTCAGATCCCTGAGCCTGAAGAAGTCCATGCCCGGCACAGCGGCGCGCAGAAGGCACGCCGAGCCTCCGGCCGGCGCATCCGCCCCTGAAGAGGAGCATGTCTTCAAAGAAGAGCGCCAGGAAAACCTCACCGTATGCTGCTTTGAAGCCCCTGCCGTCCTCAATAAGGAAAACTGGGGATCCCTGGACGAGGCGCTCGGCAGCCTGGATGAGAGCTTCTCGCAGATGCTGCTCCGCAAGATCAGGGAATCGGGCATGAGCGAGCCCGAGTGCTACCGCAGGGCCAACCTCGACCGCAAGCTGTTCTCGAAGATCCGCAGCAACATCCACTACCGCCCCAAGAAGACGACGGTCCTCGCTTTCGCCGTGGCGCTCAGGCTTTCCCTCGATGAGACAAAGAGCCTGCTGGAAAAGGCCGGCTTCGCGCTTTCGCACAGCAGCGTGGCCGACCTCATCGTGGAATACTTCATCAGGAACAGGATCTGGGACATATTAACCATCAATGACGCCCTGTTCCACTACGACCAGGTCCTCCTCGGAGCCTAATCGGCCTGCCTCGAGGATCCGCACGCAGCCTCGGCCGGCAATTCCCCATGCCGCGCAGATGTCGCCCGACGGGCGACCATGCGCGGCATCTTTTTCCCTATAAGGGCTCCATCAGCAACATCAAACCAGGGAGCCTGACATGAAAAAGGGACTTACCGAACTCGTCTTCATCCTCGACCGCAGCGGATCCATGAGCGGACTGGAATCCGACACCATCGGCGGCTTCAACTCCATGATCGCGAAGCAGAAGAAGGCCGAAGGAGAGGCCGTCGTCTCCACCGTGCTTTTCAATGAGGCCAGCCGCGTCCTCCACGACCGGGTCCCGCTGGACCGGGTCGCCCCCCTGACGGACGGGGAGTACGAGCCCGCCGGATGCACCGCCCTTCTCGACGCCGTAGGCGACGCGGTGCGGCATATCGGCCTTGTGCACAAATACGCGCGCAGCGAGGACGTCCCGGAGCATACCGTATTCGTCATAACGACCGACGGCATGGAGAACGCAAGCCGGCGGTACGGGCTTGAGGAGGTGAGG
The DNA here is from genome assembly GCA_024404335.1 of Mailhella sp. Taxonomy (GTDB): domain Bacteria; phylum Desulfobacterota; class Desulfovibrionia; order Desulfovibrionales; family Desulfovibrionaceae; genus Mailhella. The sequence goes on along the minus strand of JAKSQA010000038.1, from coordinate 1,847 downwards.
CGGCTCATCACGCGCCAGAGTGAGAAGTACGGCTGGGAATTCCTCTTCCTCGGGGCGAACATCGATGCCGTGGAAACCGCGGGGAGGATGGGCATCCGGCCCGAACGCTCCGCCGAATTCACCAACGACGCCGAAGGGATCACGGAGAACTTCAAGGCCCTCGACATCGCAATCAGCGCATGCCGCGCATGCGGGCACGTTGCGGAATCCTGGGCCGACGGGGTACGCAGGAACCATGCCTCGCGCTCCGCGCGGCGGAGCAGGTAGGGCGGCTTCCGGGCCGGGATGCGTCCCTTCAGCGCAGCCATATCGGCAGACTGCGCCGACACGTATGAAAAAGGGGCGGCAATTGCCGCCCCTTTTGGATTACATCTATCCGAAGTGGTCGAATCCCTCCGACCTCCACGCCTCGCCGTTCAGGACAATCCCTCCGGGCCTGACCGTACCGATGAAAAGCGGGGCCTCAAGCCCCTGACGCGCCAGCGCGTCGCGCAGGCCTTCGGCGTGCTCAGCAGGGCAGGTCCCGGCAAGGGCGTAGTCCTCGCCGCCGGCGAACGCGTATGCCGCAGCCCCCGTTCCGGCATGGCGCACCACCTCCGGATGCAGGGCGCGCATATCCAGCACGACATCGGCCCCCAGGCCGCTGCGGCGGGAGTCCAGAAGGCGCGGCAGGTCACGGGCAAGCCCGTCGGAGACATCCATGAGGCCTATCCTGTCCTGCAGGGCGTGCTTAACGGCGTATCCGGCGACGGCCATGCCTTCACGCACCTTCGGCAGAGGGTGCAGGTGGGCCCGCACCGCCTCGGGGAAATCCCCGGCGCGGGGGCCTTCAGGCGAGCCCGAATATCCGGCCTCCAGCGCCTCCAGGCCGAGCCGGGCAAGACCGATGCCGCCTATGAGGAAGACGGCGTCCCCCTCGCGGGCCAAGCCGCGCCTGAGCCCGAGGGGCAGCCCCTCCGGCAGGTCTCCCCACGCCGTTATGCAGACATTGACCGAAGCGGCCTTCGTCAGGTCGCCGCCCGTCAGGGCCAGGCCGAAGCGGTCGGCAAGCTCCCTCATGCCCAGGCAGAAGCCTTCGATCCACGCCGCATCCTCTCCACCGGAGAGGGTGAGCCCCACGGAAACGCCCGAAGGGGCCGCGCCGGCCGAGCCGACGTCGCTCACGTTGACCGCAAGGGCCTTGTATCCGATGTCGAAGGGCGTGAAGTAGCTTCTGCGGAAGTGCGCGTCCTCGGCAAAGATATCCGTAGTCACCGCACGGGGGCCGCACGGGGCGAGCACGGCGCAGTCGTCGCCGCGGCCGAGCAGCATGCCGCGGTGCTCATTGGGGAAGAGCCTTCCTATGATCGCAAGGATGTCGTCTTCGCTTTTCGGCTTCATGATTCCTCCTGACTGCGGCCGTTTCCGGCAGCCGAATCAGCTGACGGGGGAAGGCAGACCGCCCCTGTCCGCAGTCCAGGGGCGTCCATTCCTGCATGGCGGGCAAACGCTTTCCGCTTTTCCCAGGCCTGCCTAGTCCTCAAGCGTCACATAGGCCGCGAGGATGACCTTGAGCCCGAAGCCGGGGAAATTGATGCGGTATTTGTCGGGCTCTATCTCCTCGACGATCTTCCCCCTTCCGAAGAGGCGGTGGCGGCAGAAGCCGAGCTTCTTCCGCTGCGGCTTCGGCGCGAAGGGGGCGTCCTCCGGCCCGCTCCGGCCGAGCACCGCACGCACGGCGTCGGCGTATGCCGCATCAGCCTCCCTGCGCGTGCGGCCTCCGGGAAGCCCCGCCTCGCTGCGGGGAGGCCATCCGTCATCCCCGCGGAAGGGGTCGTCGGGCACGGGCATGCGTGACCCGCCGAAGG
>JAKSQA010000037.1 GCA_024404335.1 Mailhella sp. | reverse complement strand
CATGATGCCCAATATCCGCCGGCACTGCAGGGCTGTCGCCGGCATTGCCGTGGAGATAGTCCGCCGCGCCGAAGAGAAGGGGCTTGTTCCCGAAGGGCGCGCCCTCGATGTGCCCTATGCCCTTGCGGGCGGCCTTCTGCACGACATAGCCAAGACCTATACCATCCGCAACGGAGGGAGCCATGCGCAGCTCGGTGCCGCATGGGTGCGCGAGGAGACGGGCAATCCGGTCCTTGCCCAGGCGGTGATGTTCCACGTGTCCTGGCCGTGGACCGGCTGCGACGGGCTCGATGACGTTTCGGATCCGCTCCGCCTTCCGGTCATTGTGGCGTATGCCGACAAGCGCGTGCGCCATGACGAGGTCGTGACCCTGGAGGAGAGGTTCGAGGACCTTGCCGAGCGGTACGGCGTGAACGAGGAGAAGCGGAAGGACCTCCGGGGCTATCTCCGTCATGCCCAGGCTGTGGAGGAGGCGATTTTCCGCCTTGTCGGACAGGTCTGATGCGTTTTTTCGATAAACAGAATCCTCCGGAATACAAGCGTATTCCGGAGGATTCTGTTTGATGCACATACAGTGCGGTGCAGAATGGGAATAGGCTTTCGGAGTGATGGCGCGCCGGTCAGATGCGCGACTTGAAATCCTCGTAGCCGAACCTGTGCGTGACCCGGCGCTCGCCGCTCTCGGAATCCCACACGGCTATGGAGGGGAGCCTGAGCCCGTTGAACGTCGTCGTCTTGACCATGCTGTAGATCGCCATGTCGAGGAAGACGAGCCTGTCGCCGGTGGCGAGGGGGGCGTCGAAGGAGTATTCCCCGATGACGTCGCCCGCGAGGCACGACTTGCCGGCGAGCCTGCAGGTGAAGGCCTTTTCGCCGGATTCACCCGCGCCGACGATGCCGGGGCGGTAGGGCATCTCAAGCACGTCGGGCATGTGGCAGGCGGCCGAGGTGTCGAGGATGGCCACAGGCATGTCGGCCTGGACGACGTCGAGCACCGTGGCGACGAGGAACCCCGCATTAAGGGCGACGGCCTCGCCGGGCTCGAGGTAGACCTGCACGCCGTAGGTGTCGCGCACATGCGTGATGCAGCTGCAGAGCAGGTCCAGGCCGTAGCCTTCGCGGGTGATGTGGTGGCCTCCGCCGAAGTTGATCCACTTCATCTGCGGGAACCAGGCGCCGAAATGCTTTTCCACGGCTTCCAGTGTGCGCGCGAGGCTGTCGGAATCCTGCTCGCAGAGCGTATGGAAATGCAGGCCGCTTATGCCGTCGAGAGCATGGGGGTCACGCTCCAGCTCGGCCCTGAATGCGGCGGGGCGGATGCCGAGACGCGATCCGGGGGAACAGGGATCGTAGATGGGGACGGCGCCTTCGGAATGTTCGGGGTTGATGCGCAGGCCGCATTCGACAGCGGATCCGCGCTCCTCCGAAGCCTTTTCGACCATGGGCCTGAAGCGGCGCCACTGGGCGAAGGAATTGAAGACCACATGGTCAGCATAGCGGAGGGTCTCGGCAAGCTCATCCTCGCTCCATGCCGCGGCGAACGCATGCACCTCTCCCCGGAATTCCTCCTTCGCAAGCCTGGCCTCGTCGGGGGAGCTGGCACAGCAGCCGTACAGGGGGCCTTCCATGGCCCTGGAGAGGACGGAGAAGGTGGCGCTCTGCGAGAAGCATTTGAGAGCCAGCATGATCTTGGCGCCGGTCCTCTTCTGTACGCCGTCGAGCACGGCGGCGTTTTTCCTGAGGAGGGCGAGGTCGGTCACGAAGCATGGGGATGGCCATTCCCCGGGGCGGAGCCTGTCGATGTATTCCTTCATGGGAGGCTTTCCTGTGTCTAGTAGCGTTCCGGCATGTAGTGCGGAGGAAGCGTGTTGGCGGGAGATGCCTGCGAGGCGTCGAGTACGGAGGCCATGTTCTCCTCAAGCAGGGCGAGCCGCCTTTCAAGGCGGTCGATCTGCCCCTGCTGGAATGTGAGGGCCTCGTTGAGCTGGGCGAGGAGCTTCTCCTGGAAGTAGGCCTGCTCCTCAAGGCGGGCGATGTTTTCTTCAGGTGTCATGTTACGCCTCGTGCATGGGCGGCGCGGTGCGCCGGTGTGAGAAGGGCCCCGGGTATTCCCGGGGCCCCTGCAATGCCTCAGCGTCCATGCGGGCATGGACGGTCGCAGGCTGCGGATAGGGGGAGTTCTCTTCCCCGTCGGATGGGCAGGCTGCGTGCCTTTCCCGGATCGGCATAAGCAGGTCCGGGCATCAGGCTGATCCGGTTTCGGACAAACCGGCGGTTCCCTAGAGTTCGGCGACCTTCCAGGGGAGCCCGTAGATGTTGAGCTGCTCCATGAAGGGGTCGGGATCCATCTGCTCCATGTTCCATACGCCCGGCTTGTTCCACTTGCCGGTGACCATCATCATGGCGCCGATCATGGCCGGCACGCCGGTGGTGTAGGAGATGGCCTGGGAGCCGAGCTCCCTGTAGCATTCCTGATGGTCGCAGATGTTGTAGATGTAGCGGACAAGGTCCTTCCCGTCCTTCTTGCCGTGCATGAGGCAGCCGATGCACGTCTTTCCGACGGTGCGGGGGCCGAGCGATGCGGGGTCGGGGAGGAGATGGGCGAGGAACTGCAGCGGCACGATGTCGTGGCCCTGGAACTTGACGGGGTCGATGCCGATGAGGCCGACGTTCTTGAAGACCTGCAGGTGGTTCAGGTACGCATCGCCGAAGGTCATCCAGAAGCGTGCGCGGCGGATGCCGTTGAGGTTTTTGACCAGCGACTCGAGCTCCTCATGGTACATGAGGTAGCAGTTGCGCCTGCCGATGCCTTCGGGGAAGTCGAAGTTCATCTTCCAGGCAAGGGGGTCGGTCTCGACCCATTCGCCGCGTTCCCAGTAGCGGCCCTTGGCGGACACTTCGCGGAGGTTGATCTCCGGATTGAAGTTGGTGGCGAAGGGAAGGCCGTGGTCGCCGGCATTGGCGTCGATGATGTCGAGGACGTTGATCTCATCGAAGAGGTGCTTCTGGGCGTATGCGCAGAAGACGTTCGTGACGCCGGGGTCGAAGCCGGAGCCGAGCAGGGCGCAGAGGCCTGCTTCTCTGAAGCGCTCCTGGTATGCCCACTGCCACTTGTATTCGAAGTGGGCGTCTTCCGGCGGCTCGTAGTTCGCGGTGTCGAGATAGTTGACGCCGGCCTCGAGGCAGGCGTCCATGATATGGAGGTCCTGGTAGGGGAGGGCGATGTTCATCACCAGGTCGGGTTTCACGCTGCGGATGAGCGCGGTCGTCTCGGCGACGTTGTCGGCGTCGACGGAGGCGGTCTCGATGGTGCGGCCGCAGCGTTCCTTCACGCTGGCGGCGATGGCGTCGCATTTGGACTTCGTGCGGCTTGCGAGCACGATGTCGGTGAAGACGTCGGAGGCCTGGGCGCACTTGTGGGTGGCGACGGAGCTGACGCCGCCGGCACCTATGATGAGCACTTTTGCCATGGCTGTTCTCCCTGTGTATGGAAAATCGTCGTTATGAGGCGGGGAGGACTCCCCGGACATGCCGTTCCGCCGCGGCACGGGCCAGAAGGCGGTGCCGCGGGGATGGCTACCGTTCGAAGTAGGTGTAGCCGCGCAGGCCGTCTTCGAAGGCCTGCATGAGCTTGTGGCGCTGGGCGGGCGTGATGCGGTTTTCGCGCACGGCCCGCTCGGCCGACTTGCGTATGCCGGTCAGCACGCGGTGGGGGTCGTATTCGACGTACGCCAGGATGTCGGAGACGGAGTCGCCGTCGATCTCGCGGACGAAGTCATAGCTGCCGTCCTCCTGGATGCGTACGGAGACGACGTTCGTGTCGCCCAGCAGGTTGTGCAGGTCGCCCAGGGTCTCCTGGTAGGCGCCGACGAGGAACGTGCCGAGATAGTAGTCCTCGTTCTCCTTGAGGCTGTGCAGCTCGAGCGTCGTCTTCAGGCCCTGCGGGTCGATGAAGTGCGAGATGCGGCCGTCGCTGTCACAGGTGAGGTCGGAGAGTATGCCTTGCCTTTCGGGGAATTCGTTGAGGCGGTGTGTGGGCATGACGGGGAAGAGCTGGTCGATGGCCCAGCTGTCGGGGAGCGACTGGAACACGCTGAAGTTGCAGTAGTAGATGTCGGCCAGCATGGAGTCGATCTCCATCAGCTCCTTGGGCATGAACTTCACGCGGGTCTTCTCTTCGGAGAGTCGGCGCATGATAGCCCAGAAGAAGCGTTCCGCCATGGTGCGCTGGCGGAGGGTGACGCGGCCCGTGATGAAGAGCTGGCGCATCTCGTCGTAATAGTAGATGGCGTCGTTGTAGGCTTCCTGCAGATTGCGCGGGTTGATGTTCTGCAGCGCCTCGCGCAGGTTGATGACGGCCTCGGGCGAATCCTCGGGGAGCTCCTCGGGCAGGCTTCCGACCTCGATGAGGCTGACGTCGAGCACGTTGAAGAGCAGGACGGAGTAGTAGGCCACGGTGGCGCGGCCCGACTCGGTGATGATATGCGGGTGGTCTATGCCCTGCTCGTCGAGGATGGTCATGACCGCCTCGATGACGTCGGTGCAGTATTCGAGCAGGGAGTAGTTGCGGGAGCTGACGTAGTTGGTATGGGATCCGTCGTAGTCGACGGCCAGGCCGCCGCCCAGATCAAGATAGCCCATGGCCGCACCCTCGCGGACGAGGCTGGCGTAGATGCGGGTCGCTTCCATGACTGCCGCGCGGATGTCGCGGATGTTGGGCACCTGCGAGCCGAGATGGTAGTGCATGAGCTTGAGCGTATCGAGCTTGCCGTGCTCCTTGAGCTTGTCGACGACGTCGATGATCTGCGCCGAGGTGAGGCCGAAGGCGGAACGCTCGCCGCCGGATTCCGACCAGTGGCCGCTGGCCTTGGTGGAGAGCTTGACGCGCACGCCGATCTGAGGCTGGATGTTCAGCCTTTCGGCTTCCTTGAGGATGATGTCGAGCTCGCCCGGCATCTCAAGGACGAAGATGACGTTGAATCCCATGCTCAGCGCGTGGAGGCCGAGGTCGATGAACTCCTCGTCCTTGTAGCCGTTGCAGATGAGGCATGCCTCGCGGCTCTTCAGCTGGCTTATGCCGGCGATGAGCTCGGCCTTGGAGCCTACCTCGAGTCCGTGATGGTAGGCCGCCCCGTACTGCGCGATCTTCTCCACGACCTGCTGCTGCTGGTTGACCTTGATGGGGAACACGCCGCGGTAGTCGCTCTTGTAGCCGAGGCTGCTGATGGCGGCGCGGAAGGTCTGGTGGATGAGGGATATCTGCGAATCGAGGATGTTCTCAATGCGCAGGAGCACCGGAAGGTCGTAGCCGCGGGCCTTGAGCTCGCTGATTATCTCGGGGATGCTGACCTCGGGGCCGCCCTCGCGCCCGAAGGGGCGGCCGACCACTTCGCCTTTGGGGGAGATGTCGACGTATCCCGACCCCCAGTTCCGGATGCCGTACAGATCGGCCGAATCCTCAACGGTCCACTGCTGCATGGTTTTCTTTCTTGCCAACGATCCCGACCCCCTGGGTGGTAAAATGAAGCTGACGCGCCGTTTTGCGGCTGTTGCCACGGCGGAGCCGGGCATGCTACAGGACAGGTACTTCATCCTTAAAGAGAGCCTTCCTGCTTGTCAAGGATAATGCGGAAAGAGGAAGGCGGCGAGGTCTCTCATGGAATATCCCCCGCGGTGGATCATGCATGTCGATATGGACGCGTTCTTCGCGTCCATCGAGCAGCATGACGATCCTTCCCTGAAGGGGCGGCCCGTGATCGTGGGCGGCGGCCACCGCGGTGTGGTGAGCACCTGCTCGTACGAGGCCCGGCGCTACGGCGTGCATTACGCCATGGCCGCCTTGGAGGCCCGCCACCTGTGCCCCCGCGGCGTTTTCGTGAAGCCGCGCATGGCGCGCTATGCCGAGGTGTCGGAGAAGGTGCGCGCCGTGCTCGGCGACTTCTCGCCCAGGGTGGAGATGGCCTCGGTGGACGAGGCCTACCTCGACGCGACGGGCATGGAGCGTGTCTTCGGCACCGTGCGCGATATGGGCATGCGGCTCAAGGCGGCGGTGGCCGAGGCCACAGGCGGCCTCACATGCTCGGTGGGGGCCGCACCGGTGAAGTTCCTTGCCAAGATATCGTCGGAGCAGCGCAAGCCCGACGGGCTCTTCATCCTCGGGCCTGATGAGATGGAGGCCTTTCTGCGGAATCTTCCGGTGAAGGACGTCCCCGGCGTGGGTCGGCACTTCGCGGGGGAGCTTGCCTCCCTGGGCATACGCACATGCGGAGACGTGCTGCGGTACGGCGGGGAGTTCTGGCAGAGGCGCTTCGGAAAGGCCGGGATGGAGCTCCTGCACAGGAGCCTGGGGGAGGACCCCCGCGAAGTCGTGCCGCGGCGACCGGCGAATACCCACAGCGCCGACACGACGCTCGACGAGGACACCCTTGACCTGGAGCTCCTGAAGACATGGCTGATGCGCCATGCGGAGCGCGTAGGAGCCGCCCTCAGAAGGCACGGAGAGGCGGGGCGTACGGTTACGCTGAAGATAAAGTACGCGGATTTCAAGCAGATAACGCGCCGAACGACGCTGCAGCACCGTACGAACAGCACGGAGACCATCTATGAGACGGCCTGCGGGCTGCTCGGGAAGCTCGAGCTGGAGGACAAGGTGCGGCTCATCGGGGTGGGCGTGTCGGGCTTCGAAGGGGATTCGCCCGTGCAGCTTTCCCTGATTCCCGGAATGGACGGCTCCGCCGAGGACGAGCGCAGGGGGCGCATAGATGCGGCGCTCGACGTGCTGCGCGGCAGATACGGGAAGGGCGCCGTCGTGCGGGGAAGGCTGCTTGAGCCCGCATCCCCGGGGGACGGGAATACGGGCGGGGAGCCGGAGAGGGGAAGGCGCTCCGCTATTCGGTGACTATGGCCGCCTTTCCATAGGAGGGGCGGAGAGTGCGCAGGGCGTTCTCGGCCTCCTGCCTGGAGAACCACGGGCCGGCCTGCACCTTACGGAGCTTTCCGTCGGTGACACGGCAGTCGAAGCCTCTGCTTCTCAGGCGTGCGGCCTGCTCGTCGGCGCGAGGTCCGGAGGAGAACGCATCCGTCTGGACATAGTACAGCGTAAGGGCTCCCGGCTGCGCGGATGCACGGCCGGAGCTTTCCGCCCGTACGGCCGCCGGTGCCGCAGGAGCGGGCTTCGCGGAGGGCTGCGCCTTCTTCTGCGCGGCTGCGGTGGTGACAGGGGGGCGGCGCGGTTCGGCAGCGGCTGCGGAAGAGGCTCCGTCGTCGATTGCGGTGATGCGCACCTTCGCCGTTCCGGATCCGATCATGCCGAGCTGGCGTGCGGCGGCTTTCGAGAGGTCGATGATCCTTCCGGAGACGAAGGGGCCCCGGTCGTTGACCATGACCACGGCGCTCCTGCCGTTGTCGAGGTTCCGCACCTGCAGCCTGGTTCCGAAGGGAAGGACGGTATGGGCCGCCGTCATGGCCTCCTGGTCGTACCGGTCTCCGCTGGCGGTCTTGCCGCTGTGGAACCCGGGGCCATACCATGAGGCGGTACCCGGCTTGTCATAACCCTTCGCCGAGGCAAGGGGGTAGTAGGTCTTCCCTTTGATGGTGTAGGGCTTCTGGCCCCTGGTGCCGTAATTGCGATGGGCCTGAGGACCGGAGATGGACGTCGAGCCCGCCCCCCCGCCGTGCAGCGAGCAGCCGGCTAGGAGGACGGAAAGGAGAAGAAGCGCCGGAGCAGCGGCCCGGAGGCCTGCGCGAAGAATGCATGCGGTTGTGATCATTATGCCGTTCCGAGATGTTTTTATGAAAATGAACAACGGAAGGAGCTTTGTCCAGCCCCGGACGTGCAGGAAAGCGGCGGTGGTCCGTCCTCCGGGAGCATGCCTCAGGCGTATGGCCGTCCTTGAAAGGCG